>CAZTTW010000450.1:0-4664 GCA_964616265.1 uncultured Myxococcales bacterium
CGCATCTACCGCGACATCAGTCAATTGAACGGTCTCAAGCTGGCCAACTTGGCTTCGGCCCAAGCGCGCATGACGGCGGTGATTTCGGTTTTCGACAAGACCGATCCTGCAGCTCGACAGTCGGCGGCGTACGAGATTTCCGAAAAGCTCAACGAGGAGCTCCGGCACGACGGCCGCAGGCCAGACATCGTTGCCCTGGTGGACACCAACGGAAAGATCGTTGGTCGCAATCTCAACCCGAATGCTGACGTCGGACTCGATCTCAAGGCGAAGTATCCGGCGGTGGTGCAGGCGTTGAAAGGTACGGCGGTCAAGGACGTCTGGACGTGGCAGGACCGCGTGCACGAGGTCGCCGTTGCTCCCGTCATCAAGGCCGACAACAGCGTGATCGGTGGGCTCGTGCTTGCGTGGGTCGTCAGCGCGGTCACTGCGCAAGCCAATCGTGATTTGCTCGATTCGGAGATCGGTTTTTTCCATGCCGGCAAGGTCTACGCGTCCAGTTTCGTGTCCAGCGTCGACAAATCCAAGGAGGACGTCGGCAAGTCGCAGGCCTTGAGCAATCGATTGTTCGGGGGCGACAAGGAGGCTGAGACCGCCTTGCAGAAGGGAACACCGACGCCGGTGCGGACGTTCGAAATGGACGGTCATTCCTACGCCGCCGTCGTGGCGCCCATGCCGGGAAACTTCGCTGACCACACCAGCGGTTTCGTGGTGCTTGCCTCGCTTTCTGACGATTTGGTCGACGCCCAGGCTGCCGGCCTGAAGGTGCTGTGGTTCGGCATCTTGGCCATTGTGATTGCCATTGTTGCCGCGGTCCTGACGTCGCGCCGATTCATAGCTCCGCTGGACACCATCGAGCTTGGCGTTGCCGAAGTCATCAACGGCAACATCGACTACACCTTCAAACCGGTCGGCCAAGATTTCGAGGGACTATCGAACAGTCTCAACGTCATGCTGGCTCGCTTGCTCGGCCGCGAAGAGCCGAACGACGAAGCCGTCGAGGAAGAAGACGAAGAAGGCGGCAAGCAAAAGTGGAAGGCCGAGGCCATGGTTGTCGCTGACACCGACGGCAGCGCGCCTGCCGGGACGGTGGCTGCTTTGGCCGAGGAGCCCGAGGCCGCCTACTATCCGCGACTTTACGGCGAGTACTTGGGAACGCTGCAGAAGCTCGGACAGCCGACGGAAGGCGTGAGCGTGCTCGCGTTCATGGCCAAGCTGAGCCTGACCGAAGCCGGCTTGCGCGAGAAATGGGAATGCAAGGTGGTGCGCTTCCTGCTGACCGTGCAGGGCGCCCAAATCAGCTTCCGCCCGGTCAAGATTTCGTAGCCAGCGGACAATTCGACCGCTGTCGGCGCTTCGTTTAGGCTTGGACGGTCATGGTTCAGACCGGCCTCGACGTTCTATTGGCAGAGAAAACGAGCGTCTTGCGTGGACGTCGTGTGGGGGTGCTGTGCCACCCGGCGAGCGTCAATCGCAACCTTGTTCACGTCGTCGATGCGTTGGCCGCCGCTGGCGTGAACATGACCCGGCTGTTCGGTCCCGAGCACGGCATTCGCGGCGAGGCGCAGGACATGATCGGCGTCGAAGGCGATCGCGACACGCGCACGAGCATTCCAGTCACGAGTCTTTATGGAGACAGCTTCGAGTCCTTGGCGCCAAGTGTGGCGGAGCTGGCCGACATCGACCTGCTCGTGGTCGATCTGCAAGACGTGGGCAGCCGCTACTACACCTTCATCTGGACCATGGCGCTCTGTCTGCAGAGGGCGGCACGCGCCGGCGTGTCGGTGCTCGTGCTCGATCGGCCCAATCCCATCGGGGGGCTCGCCATCGAGGGCGGAGAGGTCGAGCCGGCAGTCGAGTCGTTCGTCGGGCTGGGATCGATTCCGGTGCGCCACGGGCTGACCATCGGCGAAGTCGCGCGGCTGGTGCAGGCCGGGATTCCTTGGGGCGGCCAGCGTTTCGCCCATTCGCTCGACGTAGATTTGGAAGTCATCGGCATGCACGGATGGCGACGCGCGCTTTTCTTCGACGAGACTCGGCTACCATGGGTGTTGCCGTCGCCGAACATGCCGACGGCCGACACGGCGCTGGTCTATCCCGGCATGTGCCTCCTCGAAGGTACGAACATCTCCGAGGGGCGCGGCACCACGCGGCCCTTTGAAATCGTCGGCGCGCCCTTTGTCGACGGGTACCAGCTCGCCGAGCATTTGGCTGGCGACGCGCTGCCGGGTGTGCGCTTTCGGCCGCTATCGTTTCGGCCGACGTTTCACAAGTTCGCAGGCCAAGTGTGCGGCGGCGTCCAGCTTCACGTGGTCGATCGGGCGGCGTTTCAGCCCTACCGCATCGGCGTGGCGGTGCTGCGCGCGTTGCATCTGCTGGTTGGCGAGGAGTTTGCCTGGCGCACCGAAAAGTACGAGTTCGTCTCCGACCGACCCGCCATCGACTTGCTCACCGGTGGGGCAGCGATTCGCCTGGGCATCGATGCGGGTGCCAACCTTGCCGATCTGTGCGCCACCTGGAGACTGGCCGAAACTGCCTTTGCTGAGCGGCGGCGGGCTTGCTTGCTCTATTAGAATTCACCGCGGCTTTCGCCTCGCGATTCGGTTAGAGCACCCCGAAAGATCCTGCTATATCGTCCGGCCATGCGGGTGGCATTCTTCGGCGGCAGCTTCAATCCGCCACACGTCGCGCACCAGCTCGTCGGGCTTTACGTGCTCGAAACCGAGCCGGTGGACGAGCTGTGGTTGGTGCCGTGTTGGAAGCATCCGTTCGACAAAGCGCTGGCTCCGTATGCCGACCGGCTGGAGATGTGCCGGCTTGCTGCCGCTGCGCTGGGCGCGCGGGTGAAAGTCAGCGATGTCGAGGGGCGGCTTGGGGGCGAGAGCCGCACCTTACGGACCATCAAGGCCTTGCAACGGGAGCGCCCGGACTGCCAGCTGCATTTGGTGGTGGGCGCCGACATCGAGCCGGAGCTTCCGTCGTGGTACGGCGCTGAAGAGCTGCTGCGCATGGTTCCGCGTATCGTCGTCGGCCGAGGCTCGCACGCGGGCAAGTCGCCGGTGGCTATGCCGGCCGTCAGCTCGACGGAAGTACGGCGTCGGCTTGCGTCCGGTCAAGGCGTGTCCGGCCTCGTGCCGAGCTCCGTCGCGGATTACATTCGCGAGCACCGGCTCTACGCCGAATAGTTGATTTTGATGGAAACCCTGGAAGGGTTTCCAAACCTTCCCGCGCTCTGGCTCCGGTGGGCAAAGCCTACCTCCGCCAACGCGGTTCATTTGGATGGAAACCCTGGAAGGGTGCGAGCCCGCCCCATGCGCAATTTAGGTGCTAATCATGAATAAGGCGGGCTAGTCTTTGCCGGTCTTGCAGCCAAGCTTTTCCGTACAGCGTCTCGCTCTTCTTGGCGTCGGCTACATCGGGGGCTCGGCGGTCCTAGCGGCTCGTCGTGCGGGTGCCGTACGCGAAGTCGTGGGCTTCGACCCGTCGCCGGCGGCAGGGCGAGCAGGTGTTCGCCTGGGCGTGCTCGACAGCGTAGCGGAGACGCCGCAGGCTGCCATTGCTGGCGCCGACCTGGTCCTGCTAGCCGCTCCGGTGCGCAGTCTGGACAATCTGCTGCGCTTGGCGGCTGATGCGGTAGCGCCGACGGCGACCGTGATCGACGTCGGCAGCGTGAAGGCGGAGGTCGTGGCCACCGCCGAAACGCTTCTGACCGGCGGCCGCTTTGTCGGCTGTCACCCGATGGCCGGCGCCGAGTTTTCAGGCGTCGAGGCCGCTAAAGCGGACATTTTCGCCGGTCGGGTTTGTTTCGTCTGTCCCGGACGCAGGAGCTGCACGTCGGCCGTGACCATGGCCGAGGATTTTTGGCGAGCCATCGGCTGCCAAGCGGTGACCATCGATCCGGAGACCCACGATCGGCTGATGGCGGCGCAAAGTCATTTGCCACACGTGGCGTCTTTTGCTCTGGCGGGGGCGTTGATTCCGTCGCTATCGTTCCTCGACGCCACGACCAAGGCGGCAAGCCCGACGACCAGTTTGCGCGACACTACACGCATAGCGGCGTCTGGACCGGCGGTGTGGCGGGATATCCTGCTCGCAAACACCAAGCACGTGTTGCCTCTGATCGATGATTTGCAGGCCACCGTGACCGAGATTCGGCAAGCCGTGGCCAGCGGTGACGGCCAAGCGCTGGAAGAGATCTTGACACGGGCCCAGGCATGCCGAAAGCGGTTGGTCGGGGAATGAAGCTCGTCGCCTTCGCCTGGATAGCCTTCGCGTGCGTTCTAGGCGGCTGCGCCGAATCGTCGACCGAACCCGGTCTTGCGGCGTCCTTGCCCAAGCCTCCACCCGAGGACGATGACCTTTTCGCGATGGTCCCGGCAGAGGCAGATCTCGTGCTTTGGGCCGACTTGGGCATTCTTCGATCGTCGCCTTGGACGCGTGACAGCTTCGCGAAAATGGCCAGCGACGAATCCAGCGATTCTCTCGAGCAGATGCGCGACCTGGATCGGGTGGTGTTTGCCAAGGTTCCGTTCCTACGGGATGGCGCCACCATCCTTATCGCGCAGGGCAAGCCGGAGCGCGAACGGATGAGTCGCGTTTTTGCGGCCGGCGGCTCGGTGGAAAAGAGCACTTATCGCGGGGCGGAGATGCTGGTGCGCGGTGAA
>CAZTTW010000451.1:0-4661 GCA_964616265.1 uncultured Myxococcales bacterium
GTGGGCTTCTTCAGTACACAGCGGGCGTCCTTGCGTTGATAGACGGGCAAGAACTCTTGTCTCGTCTGCGGGTCAGTATTCTAGTTCAGGTTCAACGTCTGGACTTGGCCTTCCATCAGCGGCACGGTGTTGGCGAAATGGTGACGCGGACAACGCGCGACGCAGATAAGGTTCGCGACGCCCTGATCAGTGTGTGGCGCAACGTTGTCGAGACGGCTCTTGTCGTGATCGGTAGCTTGGCTCTTCTGACGTGGTACGCGCCGCTCCTCGCGCTTGGCCCCGTGGTGACAGTCGCGGTCGGATTGACCTGGCTATTGCGCCACACCGAGCCCCTGGTCCGACTCGATCGAGTGGTGGGCGAGGCGTTCGACACTGTCAATCAGGACCTGGCTGAAGGCATCTACGGCGTGCGCGCCATCAAGGCTTTTGGGCTCGAATCAGATCGCGTGCGCCGATTCACTACGTCGGTGAGCACCTTCGTCGCAAGTGCCAAGCGAGCGCTTGCCTACGCCAGTCGTCACATTCCCGTTCCGCAAGTCATCGTTGCCTTGGGACAAGTCTGGGTCTTGATCGTTGGCGCCTTCCTCGTGAAGGGCGGTCGCATTGACACGGGTAGCCTGCTGGCGTCGTTGCTGATGATGAACACAGTGATCCTACGCATCGAGACCGTCGGACGGACCATGCAGGTCTTCGCCGATGCCCGCTCATCCGCGGCTCGAATCATGGAGTTGCTGGATGCCGACCCGGTCATCGAATCGGGTGCTGCCGACGTGCCGACGGCTGCTCTGGGCATTCGGTTGGAGCACGTGCGCGTTCGCTCACCCGGCGGCGTCAACGACGTCCTTGACGACTGCTCTTTGCAGGCAAACCCTGGCGACGTGATTGCGCTCGTTGGGGCTACCGGCGCAGGCAAGAGCACGTTGACCGGGCTCTTCCCGCGGCTGGTCGAGGCGGACGGTGGTCAGGTGTTGATCGGCTCGGATGAAATCGGCTGGCGGAACGTTCGCGACTACGATCTGCAGGCGTTACGCCGGCACGTCCATGTGGTTCCGCAAGAGATCTTCCTGTTTTCCGACACCGTTGCAGCCAATTTGCGCTTGGGGGCTCGACAGGCATCGGAGGAAGAGCTGTGGCGTGCTCTACGCCTTGCGTGCGCCGACGAGATCGTTCGCGAGTTGCCGGAGGGGCTGGACACCGTGATAGGGGATCGCGGTGTTACGCTGTCGGGAGGACAGCGCCAGCGGCTGACTTTGGCGCGGGCTTTCGTTGCCGATCCGGATGTTCTAGTGCTCGACGATGCCACCAGCGCGCTCGATGCGCTCACGGAGCGCACCATCTTGGACGGCCTGCGCGCGCACGCTGCTGTGCGCGGGCAACCACTTACGATTGTGATCGTTGCTAGCAAACCATCGACGGTGTTGCTCGCGGATCAGGTGTTCTTGCTCGCTGATGGACGTATCGCCGCTGCGGGCAAGCACAGCGTGCTTCTGCGGGAAGACATCGCGTATCGCGACTTGATGGGAGCAGCTCATGCCGCCTAGTCGGGGTGGACATACGTCGCGCGAGCACGCCGCCCGAGAGCGTGGCCAGAACGACGATTTGCGCGTCGAAGAAGAACTGGCGGGCACCGACCTTCGGCGCAGCATGTGGAGTCGCTTATGGCCGCTCTTGGGCCCGGTGCGTGGCCGCATCGTTGCGGTCATCGTCATCGAGGTCGCGATGGTTGGCTTCATCTTCGTGCGCCCGTGGCTCATTCGGCAGGTGCTCGATAACGGACTGGTTCGGCAGGGTGCTGGAACTGGCTGGGCGCCGCGGGTGGTGGTCACCATGGGGGCAGCCCTTGCGGCGTGCTGGACCGCACGCTTCGTACTGGGTGCGGTCTCTCAATACCTGGCCGGCACGGCGGCCTTGACGGTACTGTCCGAGTTGCGAACCCGGATCTTTGCGCACGTACAGAGTCTGAGCGTGCGCTACTTCGATCGCGCCAAGGCCGGGCGCATCGTCTCCCGGGTCGATCGCGATGTTGACAGTCTGGAGCCGCTGCTCATCCAAGGACCGCCCGAACTTCTGTCAGCGATTCTTCGTTGCTTCGTCGCAGGGATCTTGCTTTGCAGGCTCTCGCCGCGACTGTTCTTGGCGCTGGCGTGGATTCTGCCTGTGCTAGCGCCCGCCGTGTTCGTGTTCCAGCGGATAGCGGCCCGCAACTACGGCCGAATTGCCGAGCGTCGCAGTCGCTTCACGGCCCACCTCGTCGAGAGTGTCAGCGCGGTTCGCATCTTGAAGCAGACGGCCCAGGAAGAGACGAATCGGCGTCGTTACAGTGAGCTTGTCTACGACTTCAATCACACCCTGGTTCACGGCAATGTGCGAACCGGCTGGTTCTTGCCGCTGTCGGGGCTGCTTGCCACCGCAGGCATGGCCTTGTTGATTGTCTTAGGCGGACGCGAAATGGCGCTGGCTCGTCTGACCCTTGGCCAGGTCGCCGAAAGTCTGTTCTATGTTTTTCTCTTTCTGGGGCCGCTACAAGAGCTGGGTGACTTGTTCGATCGCTACGCCACCGGTGCGGCGTCTGCGCAACGGGTCTTTCTTTTGCTGGACACCCAGCCCGAGATTGTCGATCCGCCCCACGGGCGCGAGCTGGTGGGCGTGCGCGGCGAGGTGGCCTTTGACAAGGTGACCTTCAGCTATGACCCAGGCAAGCGCGCGCCGGTGTTGCACGATCTTTCACTGACCGTGCCAGCAGGCCAGGTGCTGGCGGTGGTGGGGAAAACGGGACACGGCAAGAGCACGCTGGTGCAGCTCCTCACGCGTTTCTACGAAGCCCAGGACGGTGCCGTTCGTATCGATGGACACGATGTTCGCACGATCACCCAGCGAGGTTTGCGCCGCCATGTGGGCGTGGTCCTGCAGGACAACGTTCTTTTCTCGGGCAACGTGCTCGACAATCTTCGCCTGGCGCGCCCGCAGGCATCGGATGACGAGTTGGTCGACGCTAGCCGCGAGCTGGGCGTCGACGAAGTCATCGCTCGTCTGCCGAATGGCTACCACACGCAAGTGGGATCGCTGGGCGCGCATCTGAGCCATGGCCAGCGGCAACTTGTCTGCCTGGTGCGCGCCTATCTGGCCGATCCGGCTATCCTTGTGCTCGACGAAGCGACGTCTGCCGTCGACGTCCAAACTGAACGGCGCATCCAGCACGCCCTGCGACGCCTCTGCCGCGGACGAACTGCCATCATCATCGCTCATCGCCTGTCGACCATTCGTGATGTGGACCGCATTGCAGTCTTGAGGCACGGTCGTCTCGTGGAGCTCGGCACGCACGCACAACTCGCCCAGTCGGGCGGCTACTACGCCGAGCTTTACGGTGAGTACGCACGCGGCCAACTCGGAAGCGCGGATGAATCGGGTGCGACCGCGTTTGTGGCGTGAGGCCCCGATGCTGCCGGCCTGGTCTCAGCCGCCCACGCGGGCGAGAAATTGATTCCGCCGATCCTCGCTCCAGCGTGCACAGTACGCCGGCTTTTGGTCGATGATTCGACGGTTGCACAGGATGCAGCCCGGCTGGCACGACTCGATGGGAAGAGCGAGCTCGCCGCGTGCCTTGCGTGGCCACAATGGATCCGCAAAGAGCACCCGTCCCAATCCCACGAGATCTGCAGACCCTGCCAGCAGCACCGCTTCAGCTGTGGCCGGATTTTGCAGGCGGCCGGCAGCAATCACCGGCATGTGCGGCAGCGCTTGCTTTACCGCGTGGGCGAAGGGAACCATGAAGCCTTCCTTGCGGTCGTCTTCAAGGTAGCTCGGCAGCGAAAACGAATCGTAGCCACCGGCCATCACAGAAAGATAGGCGATTCCCGCGTCGGCCAGTCTGTGGGCGAACGGAATCGTTTCATTCAACGTGAGCCCATCGGGCACGTACTCGTCAGCCAAGAAGCGGTAGCCTACGGGAAAGCCCGAGGTCACGGCGGAGCGAACCGCAGCTACAACTTCTAGCGGAAAGCGCATGCGCCGTTCGGCGTCGCCACCGTAGCTATCGTCCCGCGAATTGGTACGGGCGGCGAGGAATTGCGAAAGCAAATAGCCGGTTCCTCCATGCAATTCCACGGCATCGAATCCGGCTTGCACGGCTCTGCGCGCGCCGGCGGCGAAGGCCGCGATCGTCCCGTCAATGTCGGCTTGGTCCATGACCTTGGGCACGGCCCCCCAGGTTTTGACTGCCGAGGGGGCGACCCGGTCGGGGCGCTTCGCGTATCGTCCGGCGTGATGAATCTGCAGCACGGCCTTGGCGCCGCCTCGCTGGATGGCCGCCGCCAGCTTGGTCAGGCCAGGCAGAAAGCGATCGTCCCGGCGCTCGTCGCTCGTGAGCAGCGTGCGGGGATTGCACAGGCCACGCGGTTCGACCGTCGCGTTTTCCACGACTATCATGCCAGCGCCGGACGCGCCCATCTCGGCGTAGTAGTCCAGCACCAGCTCATTCACCAAATGGTCCGGGTCGGGATAGGCCAGGTACATGGGAAGCCCAACCACGCGGTTGGAGAGGGCCAGCGGGCCAATCTGGAAGGGCGTGAATAGCATGTTCGTCATGGTGTCTCGGGCTGTGCGGGGCTCACGTTAGGAGGACCAACACCTCTTCATAGCAGCAGTGAGATCCGGTGTGTTCC
>CAZTTW010000452.1:0-4649 GCA_964616265.1 uncultured Myxococcales bacterium
CCGACTTCGTGGAATCTCCGGGCGCGTTTTGTCGGCGGCTTACCGGCGACAGCCAGTTGCGCTGGCTTGGCCCCGAGAAGGGCGTCATGCATATGGCGACTGCGGCGGTCATCAATGCGCTATGGGATCTTTACGCCAAGCTGATCGGCAAGCCGCTGTGGAAGTTGCTGACGGATCTGTCGCCTGCGCAAATCGTCGAGCTGGTGGATTTTCGCTATCTCACCGATGCGCTGACGCCGGATCAGGCGCTGGACATTCTCGATCGGCAGCTTGCTTCCCGGCCGCAGCGGGAAGCCGACATGCGGGCGCATGGCTATCCCGCGTACACCACGTCGGCGGGGTGGCTGGGCTATCCTGACGAGAAAGTTCGGCGCTTGTGCCGCGAAGGCATGGATGCCGGTTTCAAGGGTTTCAAGATCAAGGTAGGCCTGGACCAAGCCGACGACATTCGCCGCGCGACGATCGTACGCGAGACCATCGGCCCGGATCGGACGCTGATGGTCGATGCCAACCAGCGCTGGGACGTGCCGGTGGCTATCCAGTGGATGAACGCGCTGGCGTTTGCCAAGCCGCTGTGGATTGAAGAGCCGACCTGTCCGGACGATGTTCTCGGTCATGCGGCCGTCGCCCAGGCCATGAAGGTCCACGGCATCGGCGTGGCCACCGGCGAGCATTGCCCGAATCGCGTGGTGTTCAAGCAGCTTCTGCAAGCCAAGGCCATCGCCTTCTGCCAGATCGATTTCTGTCGCCTGGCCGGCGTGAATGAAGTCGTCGCCGTGTTGCTCTTGGCCGCCAAATTCGGCGTTCCTGTGTGTCCGCACGCGGGCGGCGTGGGGCTGTGCGAATACGTGCAGCACGCCTCGCTCTTCGACTACATCGCGGTGTCCGGTTCTTTGGCAGGACGCTGGATCGAATATGTGGATCACCTGCACGAGCACTTCGTCGATCCGTGCGTGATTCGCGACGGGCGGTATGTCGCGCCGCTGGCGTCGGGTTCAAGCATCACCATGAAAACGCCTTCGCGCCTCGCCCACCTTTTCCCCAGCGGCACCGTTTGGAAGGAGCTTGCCAGTCGATGAGAATCGTACGTTATTTGGACAACAAAGGTCTTACCCACTACGGCAGCGAGCAGGGAGATGGCTCGGTCCGACTCATCGACGGCGACATTTTCGGCTCGTTCACGGTCACCTCCGAAGGCGCCCAGGTTCGCAAGCGTTTGGCGCCGGTCGCGCCGACCGGCATTCTCGCCATCGGTCTCAACTACCGCCATCACGCGGAAGAAACCCACGCCAAGATTCCCGAGTATCCCGTTCTGTTCATGAAGAGCGCGAGCGCGGTCCAGAATCCCGGCGATCCCATCGAGATTCCCACGCACCTGGCATCGAGCGAGGTGGATTACGAGTGCGAGTTGGCCGTGGTGATCGGCAAGACCTGCAAGAACGTCACGCGCGAGCGCGCCCTCGACTATGTTCTCGGCTACACCTGCGCCAACGACGTGTCCGCGCGCGATTGGCAAATTCGCATGGGCGGCAGTCAGTGGTGTCGGGGCAAGACCTTCGACACCTTTGCGCCTCTCGGACCGTGCTTGGTCACCCGCGACGAGATCCCCAATCCCAACAACCTGCACATCGCGACCATTCTCAACGGCGAGCGCATGCAGGATTGGACCACGTCCGATATGATCTTCGACGTGCCACGGCTGATCGAATTCTTGAGTGGCAGCACGACGCTCGTGGCGGGCACGGTCATCATGACCGGCACGCCCCAAGGTGTGGGCATGGCGCGCAAGCCGCCCCGCTGGTTGGCCGCCGGTGACGTCGTCACCGTCGAGATCGAGTCCATCGGACGACTGACCAATCCGGTCGTCGCCGAAGGCCAGTAAGCGGCAAGCGCGTGGCGCGGTCATGAGCGCACCTTCCTCGTCGGTCTCTGTCGCCGCCTCACCCGCGCGCCGAGTGCAGCTCATGAGCACGTGTCTTTGCGACGCGTTTTTCGACGACGTGGCGCGAGCGACCGTGGAGGTCCTCGAACATCTCGGCTGCACCGTCGAGTTTCCGCAAAGGCAAACCTGTTGTGGCCAGCCTGCCTTCAACGCGGGCGACTGGCCCGCGGCCCGCACGGTGCTTCGTCATGCCGTGGATGTGTTCGCGGGCGAAGCGCCGGTCGTCATTCCGTCGGCCTCGTGTGCGGCCATGCTGTCGCACGGGGCTCAGATTCTGTTCGAAAACGAACCGGACGTTGTGGCGGTCAAACAGCTTGGCACGCGGGCGTGGGAGCTGACTGACTTCATCGTGCGTGGGCTCGGCGTCACGTCGTGGCCCGGTCGCTTTGCCGGGCGCGTGGCCTTTCATCGGTCGTGTCACTCGCGGGGCAGCGGCACCGGCGATGCCGTGTCCGCGCTGCTGCGCTCGGTGTCGGGACTCGAATTCGTGGACTTCGACGAGGCCGAGCAGTGTTGTGGTTTCGGCGGCACGTTCTCGGTCGCGTTTGCGTCCATTTCCACAGCCATGGGCACGCTGAAGCTGGACAATCTGCTGGCGGCGAAACCGGACGTGATCGTGTCGACGGATATGAGCTGCCTGCTTCACCTGCGCGGCTTGGCCGAGCGGCAAGGTCGTCCTTTGCGCGCACTGCACGTGGCCCAGGTGCTTCGCGATGCGCTCGCATCGTCAGAGGTGGGCCGATGAAACGCGAGCCCATCGACCAATTTGCTGCCGAACAGAGCGACGAGCGCCGCACGTCCGTGCGCCTCGGCAGCAAAGCGGGCCACGAAAAGCGAACGCAGGTATTGCACGAGGACTACGCCGACGTGGATCTCCTGCGCAAGCTGGCCGGGCAGATCAAGCAGCACACGCTGGAGCACCTGGATTCGTACCTTGAAAAAGCCGAGGAGAAGCTGCGTGCTCGCGGCGTGAAGGTTCACTTTGCTCTCGATGCCGAGGCGGCTTGCCAAAGCGTGCTCGACATTCTGCAAGCTCGCGGCGCCAAACGCCTGGTCAAGACCAAGACCATGGTCAGTGAGGAAATCGAGCTTCTGCCTTTCCTTGAACGTCACGGCGTCGAGTGCTTCGAAACCGACCTGGGCGAGTTCATTGTCCAGCTCGACGCCGACCGACCGAGCCACATCGTCAAGCCCATCCTGCACAAGAACCGTCGGGAAATCGCCCGCACCTTCGAACAGAAAGGTCTTGGTACCTACGATGACACTCCCGAGGTCATCACGCGACGGGCGCGCGAATTTCTGCGCCGCAAGTACTTGGAAGCAGACGTCGGTCTGTCGGGCGCCAATTTCGTTTCGGCCGAAAGTGGTCGGCTGGTACTGGTCACCAACGAAGGCAACTCTCGTTTCTGTCTCGCGGCACCGCGCTGTCATATTGCCGTGGTCGGCATCGAGAAGCTGGTGCCTGACGACCGATCGTTGTCGCTCTTTCTCAATTTGCTCGCCCGTTCGGCCACCGGCCAACGGCTGAGTGTGTACACGGAATTCATCTGCGGCGCGAGATCGCCGGATGCGCCGGACGGTCCGGAAGAGATGCACGTCATCTTCCTGGACAACGGCCGTACGGAAGTGCTGGGCACGGAGTATCGCGAGATCCTTCGCTGCCTTCGTTGCGGAGCGTGCCTGAACGTGTGCCCGGTCTATCGCCAGGCCAGCGGGCACGCGTACCGCAGTGTCTATCCTGGGCCCGTCGGCGCCGTGCTTTCGCCGTTGCTTGCCGGCAAGCGATTTTTAGAGCTGGCCGACTTGCCCAAGGCTTCCACGTTGTGTGGCGCGTGTGCCGAAGTTTGTCCGGTCGATATTCCGATTCCTGATTTGCTGGTCCGACTTCGCAACCGGGGCAAACAAGAAGGCGCACCGTCGGGTGCCACGCCATCCCTGGGCGGTTTTGCGAAGCTTGCTTCCATGCCCACCGCGTGGAAGGCGGCGCTTGGCATGGGCAAGTTAGTGGACCACCTGCCGCGTGCCGTGCAGCCGGGACCTCTGCGCGCGTGGCAAGGCGAGCGCGACCTTCCTGCTTGGCGTGGCGGCGCTTTCCGCTCGTGGTTTCGCAAGCGTGGGAAAAAAGCATGACGGATGCGCGCGACGAGATCTTTGCGCGAATTCGCGCGGCGCTGAAGCCGCTGGAGGCGCGTACGACGTTGCCGACCTTCGATGCGAGCGTGGCCATCGCACGGCACGCGCAAGCGATGCCCGACCTGGTGGCTGCATTCACGCAGGCCTTGGAAGCTGTGCACGGCCGCGCCTTTCGCGACCCGACTGCGCTGGCTGCGTGGCTGCGCACGAAAGAAGCCACGCTTGGGTACGTCGATCCCGAGGTGCTGGCTGCGCTTGGTCCTGCGTTCGCGACAGAGCTCACACTGGAAACCAGCTTTTCCCGGGCTCGTGTAGACGAGTACCACTTCGGAATCACGAGGGCCGCGGGCGCCATCGCCGAAAGTGGAACGATCATCCTCGACGATCGTTCGACACCTGTGCGGCTTGCGGCGCTGGCGCCCTGGATTCACATCGCGGTGGTGCCGCGCTCACGTATTCATGCGTGCATTCCCGACGCCATTTCAGCGCTGGGCGACGATGCGAACATCATTTGGTGCACGGGCCCGTCCAAGACAGCCGATGTCGAGGGCATCTTGATCGAGGGCGTGCACGG
>CAZTTW010000453.1:0-4647 GCA_964616265.1 uncultured Myxococcales bacterium
AGGCGAGCAGCACGGCCATGCAGCCGATAAAGCCCCACTCTTCCGCCCAAACGGCGAAGGGAAAGTCCGTCCACAAGGCCGGCAGCGAGCGCAATCGGATCTGCGTTCCTTGCAAGAATCCTTTGCCGATGAAGCGCCCCGAGCCGACGGCGTTCATCGCTTGGCGCGGTTGCCACGCGGTCGCGGGATCCAGCGCCGGGTTGATGAAGGCCAGCACGCGGTTGCGCTGGTAGTCGTGAAGCGCGTATTCCCACAGCGGCGCGAGGGCCAGCGCACCGGCGACCACGATTCCGCCAAGCGTCTTCATGCGCAGGCGAGCAATCACGACCACTGTCGCCGAAATGAGCCCGATGATGAGCGCCGTTCCGAGGTCCGGCTGCGCGGCGACCAACAAGACCGGCAGACCCGCCAAAAACAGCGGGACCAAAATGTGGCGCAGAGTTCGCCCGTCGAGCGCCGGCGTGTCGTGGATGTACTTGGCCAGCGCGACGATGGTCAGCACTTTCATCAGCTCGGATGGCTGCAAGTGGAAGAAGCCGAGGTCGAACCATCGCCGCGAGCCGCTGACGACTTTGCCGTGCACCAGAACCGCGACCAGCAATACGATGCCGAAGCCGTAAAGGACATAGCCGATGCGCGAGATGATGCGGTAATCGAAGCTGGCCACCGCCAAGAAGAGCAACATGCCGCCGGCCAGCCACGAAAGTTGCTGGGCGAAGAGGCTGAACTGGCGTTCGCGAACCGCGCTCCACAGATTGAGCAATCCCAAGCAGAAACAAAGCGTGAGCGCAAAGGTCAGCGTCCAGTCGAACCGGAAACGAAGCTTTCGCCAGGAAACCGTCTTGGGCATCAGTCTTCTCCGATGGAGGGAGCCGTCGGAGCCACTTGGCGATGCGGCTTGACCGCGACTTTCTCGTCTTCTGCCGGTGCCGGCTTCTCGGCGGTGGCGCTCAGGCGGCGCTCGCCCTTGCGCGAGAGGTGCGGCGGATTGCGTTCTTCGGGTGGCACGACCGTGTCGTAGTAGCTCTCGACGATTTCTGCGGCCACCGGCGCCGAGACCGCGCCGCCGTGACCGCCGTGCTCGACGAGGACCGCGAAGGCGATGCGAGGCTTGGCAGCGGGAGCAAAGCCGGCGAACCAGGCGTGGTCGACCCGCTCGTAAGGAAGCGGAGGCTCGTCGCCCCCGCGGCGGCCGCCCTGGAACACCTGGGCGGTGCCCGTCTTGCCGGCAATTTCGATGCGGTGGGGACGCGCCTTGTACGCGGTTCCCTTGGAATCGTACACGACGCCGTAGAGAGCGCGCCGAAGGAAGGCCAGCGACTCGGGCGACACCGAGACCTCGCGCCGCACGCGCGGCGGAAACTCTTCGATGATGTGACCCGCCGGCGATTCGACCCGTTCGACGATCTGGGGCAACCACAGCTTTCCGTCGGACGCGATGGCGGCGTAAAGCAGTGCCATCTGCAGCGCTGTCACGCGCACCGCACCTTCGCCAATCGCCGTGTTGAGCGCGTGCCCGATGGCAAAGCCTTCGTTCTTCTTGTCGGCCGTGTCGCGCGCGCGGTGCCATTCTTCCGTCGGGATGAAGCCCGCTTGCTCGCCGTTCAGCCCGAGCCCGGTGGGAGCACCCAACCCGAAATCCGTGGCGTACTTCGCCATGCGGTTCATCATGCCGGGGCGACCACCGAGGTCGTAGAAGAAGACGTTGCAGCTCTGCACGATGGCGTCGTAGAGGTTGACGGTCTTGTGCGCCTTCGTGCAATGGAAGCGACGACGACCGAGTTGCAGGTAGCCCGGGCACTTGACCTTGTCTTCCGGCACGATGACTTTTTCTTCCAGGCCGGCCGTCGCGGTGATGGCTTTGAACGTCGATCCGGGGTTGAACGTGTCCGACAGAGCCTTGTCTCGGAAGGGGCGCAGGCGATCGCTCATCACGCGCGCCAAGTTTTCGTTCGAAACGCCGCCGGACATCATGTTGGGATCGAAGGCCGGCTTGGACGCGATGGCCAAGATGCGACCGGTTTCGATGTCGATGACGACCGCAGCTGCCGAACGCACCGAGCGCAGCGCGCGTTCGACGATGCGCTGCAGGTCCAGATCCAGCGTCAGGATGACGTTGTTTCCCGGCGTGGGCGGCTGCATGACGGGCCCGTCGGTGACGAGGTCGGCGATGCGCACGTCCGTGCGGCGCAAGCCGCGTCGGTTCACCACGAACTTCTCGAACCCCTTCTGCCCACGTAAGTACGGCTCCCACTGGCGCTCGATGCCCGTCCGGCCGATCGAATCGCCCGCCTGGTAGCCTTCGTCCTTGCGAATCTTGAGCTCTTCGGCCGTCACCTCGTTGAGGTAGCCGATGGCGTGCGCCGAGAGCGAGCCGCTCGGATAGAGCCGACGCTGAACCGCCGCCACATGAATGCCCGGCTTGTCGAGCGAGGTTTCGAGCTGCGCCATGACCTCGCGGCTGACGTTCTCGGCGACGACCAGCGTGCGGTCTTTGCCTTTGGTCGCTTCGGCGGCAATGGCTTCCCACGTCTGCAGATGCTCGAAATCGGGACCGAGCACGGCGCGCAGATGGTCATAGGACTCGCGCGTGAGCTGCGAGGGCAAAACCTCGATGTCGTACGACGGGACCATGGTGGCCAGTACGCGGCCCTTGCGGTCGCGAATCTGACCGCGCGTCGCGGGAAGCGGAACGGTGCGGATGATGTTCTCCGCCGTCATCCGGTAGAAGTTGTCGCCCTCGATGACCTGCAAGTAGAAAAGCCGAACCGCTAGGGCCAAGAAGATCAGAGCCACGATCACCGACAGCACTTGGCTGCGATGACGTATCTCAGGAAGCTCGGCGTCCTGTCCTGCAATTTCCATCGAACTTGACGGTGCGAGAGATCAACGTGGAGGCATACCCTGGTTGAGCGCGCGAGCCCGACGGCGGGCGAGTCCGACCCGCAACAGCGCGGGATCCAGACGACCGTCGAGCCGAGCCAAGAGCCACAGCACGGGAGGTCCGGCCACGGCGGTGATGAGCGCTTCGAGCGGCGCCTGGCTGAGTCCGCCATAGCCGCTTTCGGGGCTGATTTGCGCGCGCACGATCACGATGAGGAACGCGGCGATGATGCTGGCCACGAACGACGTCGCCGCCTTGAGGACGACTCCGCGCACGGCAAGCCGCCACGCGAGCAGACGCGCCACCAGCGCCATCGTCACGAAGACGAACGCGTGCACGCCGCGCGGCGCACCCGAGACCAAATCGAACAGGTAGCCCATGCCGAAGCCGACAATGACGGCCGAGCCGGCCGACCATTTGAGCGGTGCCATGCCGACGTAAAGCACGACGAGCAGTCCCAAGCTCGGCGTCACGAGGTGCACCGGCGAGAATTCCATCACCGTCGACTGAAGGAGCAGAAGCAGCAGACCAACGGTAAGCGTAGCTAGAGAGCGCATTAGCGATACACCGCCAGCCCATGTGCGGGCGCGAGGGGTTTCTTGCCACCGGCGTCGGGATCGGGCGGCGGCGCCGGTGCGACGACGACCAAGACTTCGGACAGGCGCGCGAAGTCCACGTCGGGCGTGATTTCGATCTCCTGGGTGAGGCCGGCCGAGTTCTTCACGAGCTTGCTGATCCGACCGACCGGCAAATCGCGCGGAAAGCCGCCGAGGCCGCTGGTCACGGCGATGTCGCCCTCTTTGGCCTGATCGCCCTGCATGAGGTACTCGATGGCGCAGCGGTAGCCGTTTTCGCCGGGCTTGCCCTTCAAGATGCCGCGGCCGCCGGTGCGCGGCAGAACGATGTCGATGGCCGAGCGTGGGTCAACGGAGAGCATGATGTCGGAGGTCTCGCCCGAGACGCGATTGATTCGGCCAACCACGCCTTCAGGCGTAATGATCGGCATGCCACGCTGGACCAGACTCTCGCCGCGATCGAGCTGGATACGGGCCACGCGGAAGTACGGCGACACGTCGATGGCGATCACGCGCGCCACCAGGGTCTCGGCAGCAACGGCATTACGCAAGCCGAGCAAATGCTGGAAGCGAACGCTCTCGGCGGCGCCCCGGCGCGCTTCGAGCAATTCCGCACGCAAATGCTCGTTCTCGTTGCGCAGCTGCTCGTTCTGCGCGCGCACGTGCACCAGATCCACGTAGCGACCGGCCACGTGGCCGATGCTGCGGGCCAAGGTAGCAAAGGTCGACTGAATCGGCGTGACCAGCGTGAGGATGCCGCGGTCGAGGGGCGAAAGATATTCCGGCGACCGCACGCTCTGCCGGAGCAGAAAGAGCGAGAGCACGAAGCACGTCGTGACGACGACGACCTCGCGAACCTTTTGCCTGTGGCCGGTGGGAAGCATCCTTGGCTGGCAGCGAATGTACGACCCGACTAGCGCCGGATCCATAGGAAATTCCGCTATTGCAGGGCTACTTCCTTGAGCAGCGCAAGCTCGTCGAGTGCGCGTCCGGTGCCTAGCACGACGGCGCATTCGGGCGAGTCGGAGACCATGACCGGCAGCCCCGTCTCTTCACGCAGAAGAACGTCCAGGTTGCGCAGGAGCGAGCCGCCGCCGGTGAGCACGATGCCGCGATCGACGATATCGGCAGCGAGCTCGGGCGGCGTGCGCTCGAGAACCGATTTGACCGCCTCGACGATGGCGCCCA
>CAZTTW010000454.1:0-4638 GCA_964616265.1 uncultured Myxococcales bacterium
TCCTTGAAATCTGCAGACAATCGCAACGACGGCGTCCGCAGCCGGCCGCGCGCGTCGATTTGCAGGGAGCCTCGACCTGCGAGACTCCGCAATGCTGCCGAGCGAGCCGGCACAAGGACTCGCGCCGTCCTGGACAGATTCTCGGCTTCGACTCGAAGCCGAAGCGCTACTTGGCCCGAAGAAATCTCGCCATGACCGCTCAGCCGACCGCCGGGAAAACGGGCGACCATTTCTGCCAGCGTGAAATGGTCTGGCTTAGCCGCGATGCTCAAGCGCATGGGCCCAAACGGGTAACCGCCCATTCGCCCGGTCGGAACGCGGACATCTAGACTGCCGACAAGAGCTTCGGTGGACGGGCCTTTACCCTGTCCCCGAACGTCGATACCAAAGTCCGAGCGCGGACCGTCGGCAAGCCAATCCGAAAGGTCGATGTGCTCGACGTCGGCGACGAGACTGGCGGCGACCGGGGGCCGCGTCCCGGCGGAGAGCGTGATGGTCGCCTGCATGGCACGCGCCTTCGCGTGAAGCTGCGCAGACACCAGATGTAGCCGACCATCCCAGCCGGCTCGGCCGGTCACGTGAAGCTCCGCTGAGGGTTGCAGAGCCGGGTAGAGCTCGGCAAGCTCGGAAGGAGCAATGGCGCCATCCTCGATGACTACCGCGGCTCGTCCGCGCGTATCGCTCAGCGTCTTCGACCGTGCTAGTGCATCCGTGGCGAGCGAAAGGCGAACGAGACTGCGGCCGACACCAAGGGTGAGTGCGGCCTGACTGTTCAAGCCCAATATCGTGAGCGCTCCGCCAGCGTCGAGCACCAAGGTTACGGGCCTGCGCACGGGCTGCTGCGTTTCGCCCGCCATTCGCAAGTGAATCCGGAAACTTTTCTCGGCCTCGTCGGCATAGCTGCCGTCGCAGGCCAGGTGAATCCGGGATGCCGCGATCGTCGAAGCGTCCGAGCGGATGATCTCGATTGAGCCGTTCGTAAGTTGGAAAGCGCCGAGCCATACTTTCCAGCCGGACGCTTTCTGCGGCTTGGTCGCGCGAACCGACGATGACCGCGGCTGGCGGAGCGCCAACGCCCGCGACAGATTGGACTCACCGTTGGCATTGGACGACAAGAACAGCTGCGGGCCACGTATGTCGACCGTCGACACGAGCAGCTGATGTCGCAGGAGTCCAACCAACGACAACCGAAGATAGACGCGCTCGACGGTCGCTACGGCGGCGCCCTGGGCATCGCGCAGTTCGATGCCCTCCAAAGTAATATCACTGCGACCGATCAGCAGACGGCGCACGCGCAACGTTCCGTTGATGCGGTGGTTGACCTGGGACTCGATCACGCGGCGAATGTGCTCCCCTCCGCGGGAAGTACGAACCCATCCTGCAGCACCTCCCGCGAGCAGCATGACCAAGACGCCGGCAATTGCGACAACCCGCCCGACAGTCTTGCCAATGGCTCGCAGGGGCCTCATCAGAAATCCTCGCCAATGGCTATGTGCAAGACACACAGGCTGTCGGTCACCGGAGTAGAACGACCGGAACCGCCGATGCCAAAGCAGTCATCGGCCACCGCATACGGTTGCGACGCCACCGCTCCCGAGTTCGGATCGATGACATAAAGTGGCGGCGGACGCCCAAACTGCAAGCGGCGTGCAAGGTCGACGCGGATGGGACCGACGACCGTTCTGTAACGAAGGCCGAATCCCGTAGCCCACAAAAGCGATGGTAAGTCGCTTGGCCGGAGCAGGTCTTCGGTGACTTGACCAAAGTCCAAAAAAACAGCCCCGACAACGTTCTTGCTGAGGGGAAAACGAAGCTCGAAGTTTCCCTCGACCATTCCATTGCCACCGATGGGCAAACTGAGCGTGATGGGGGTTGTCGTACTGGTGGTTGGCGCAGGTGCAAGGAGAAGCGGCGACAATCGCCGGTCGGAGAAACCACGCATCGATACTCCGCCGCCAGCGAAGAAGCGCGTGACAACTGCACTTTCACTGCCCGTGTGGATCAGCTCGCCCACGCGCAAGCGTGCAGCGAAAGTCGGCACCTTGCCCTCGCCGAACGTGATGTAACCGCGAGCGTCGGGCAAGATACGCAAGTAGGTGAAGTCGCCCCCCAGCGGGCCGCCACCTTCTTGGAGGGCAAGGCTGGCAAAGACACCATGGCGTGCTTCCAACGCAGAGTCGCGCTTGTCCCACGTGAGGACCTCTTCGAGATACGACAGCCACAGGAAGCAGTTGATACTTTGACTGGAGCAACCGAGCGTTAGCGGCGCTGCACTGACGCTGGCGATGGCCGGTCCGTTCAGATAATAGGCTTGCAGATTGTACGTCGTGGACAGCGACAGAGACGACCATGGCTGCCAAATCACACCCGTTCCCAGCCGCGCACCGAGAGCATCGTAGGCCTGCTCGAGCGTCCGCTCGACTTCGAGCGTGCTCTTTTCGCGCAAGCGCGGCCGGCCGAGAAAGCGCGGTTGCTCGAAGGTCAAGCCGACCCGTGCAATCGGGCCATTGCGGGCGCCCTCGACGGCGTCCTGGCGAGCGACGGCGTAGACATTCGGAATAAAAGCCCAACCCGCCTCGGCGTGCAGACTCAGCTTGCGCATTCCACCGAAGAAATCCAGGTGCGACCAATCGAAGATCATCCGCGCTTCGTCCCGAATCTGGTCAATCTTCATGCCTCCGCCGACCCGCAGGGTTCGCAAGGGCGCATCACGAACGTCGACGACAATCGGAACCACCCCGGTCCGTAGATCTGCGGGTAGTACCGTTACCTTAGCCAGCAGAAAGACGCCCATCGCGAACAAGCGCTTCTGGGCCTCCGCGAGCGCAAGCTCCGAGAATGGGCTTCCCTCGGGAATGGCCAGGCGCACCTGTTCCCAAATGAGCCCAGAAGGAAAACGCGGCGTGGGTCCATTGCGGACGTCGATCGCTCCGAAGGTGCATCGCGGCCCCGAATGCACATCGATAACCAGCACCGCGACCGACTGTTCGGCGTGAACCACCACCTGCCCTTTTACTTCCACCTCGGCGTATCCCCAGTTGCGCAGACGCTCGCGTATCACGTCTTTGGCGGACTCCCACTGCGACTCGAGAAAAACACGACCCTCTCGCAAGGGCAGCTCACCCATGAGTCGCTTTCGCTGCTCTGGCGAAAGCTCGTCGAGGCCGCGCACCTCGAGACTCTGGATGAGCGTCGGCGGGCCCTCGTCAATCCTCGCGCTTAGCTCGACGCCGTTGCGGCCCGGTTTAACTTCTTGCCCAAGGACCCGAGCCGAAAAGAAGCCGCTGGCTTCGTAGAGCTTGGGGATACGACGCAAGTCGGTCTGCCAGATGAATGGATCGTAGTAGTGCTTTTCGGCAAACGGCCACCACCAGCCTGTGGCCGTGGTGACAATCGCGTCATCGAGCTTGGTTTGGGAAAGCTGCTTCGTCCCCTCGAAACGAACCTTCTTGATCTCCGGTGGTGCCGGTTCCCCGTCGCCTCGGTGAGCGCAACCAACTGTAATCATCGCCGCACCTAACACGAGCAGCGCCTTGGGCACCGGCGCTCCGTTCCCGTTAGGGTGTCCGCCGGACGAGTCGGCGGACCATGCGCCCTACTACAAGCGCCGCCGCGGCGCCTGCCCCAGCGGCAAGAACGCGCCTCGCGATGCTGGGCGCTTCGGGAATCGCGCCTTCTGGGTCGCGAGCCAAACGCGCAATCGCCCGTCCCATCCGTTTTCCTCGAGCCCCCCACCCCATCGCCTCGCGCCGTCGCGCGCGGAATAGAGCGATGCTACCGGCGACGGTACTCAGTAACACCAATCCCGCCGCCGCGACCAAGACAGGATGATGTCTGACGATCACGACGGGATTCAATTGATGGCGACGGTGGTCGAGCTCATTGACCAAGTCATCGAGATTCCGGCGAATGCCCTCGATTTCGCGCTCAATGGCTTCTGCCTCATCGCGGTTCGAGATCGCCGCCCTTAGGTTAACCGTTCCTTTGTCCATTCCACGTCCTCCCGTAAGGTTCGTTGGGTTCGAGCCAGCGGGGAACGCACGCGCCGGTTCCACGCAATACCGGCTACGGCGGCTGCAACAAGCAGGACGACACCGCTGACTAGCAGTCCGGCTTTCCAGCCACTCATCACTTGTGCCAATGCAAGGACCGCCGTGACCAACAGAAGGTTGGCAGTAGCAGCGAAGCCCAGCGCTGCAATGCCGAAGCCTCCCACCATGGTTGCTTCGGCTTTCAAGTCGGCCTTGAGCTCCGTCTTGGCCAACGCAATCTGCTTCTGCACCAGATGGCCGACTTCAGCAGAAATTTCCTTCAGAAGCTCAACCGTCGACAAGTCCCGTGTGCTTGCCCGCTGCTCGGTGCCAGGCGCCCCGACAGTTGACGCAGTCTCATCGGAGATGGTCGGAACAGGCGTCGGTTTGGCTCGCCCATTCGTTGGTCTCGGCAACGCCGGAGGGTTCTTGCGTTCTTGTTGATAGTCCACGTTTGTCTCCCTGCTCGTGCCCTTGTTGCCTCAGCCGTCGACCTCAAGACATCAAGAAGCGTGCCAGTGAGATCACGGTCTTGCGGAGCCCGCCGAGGCTCGGAAGATTTGCGAGGCTCGGAAGATTTGATCGACGGGAAGGCCCAATTGTCGAA
>CAZTTW010000455.1:0-4623 GCA_964616265.1 uncultured Myxococcales bacterium
ACGTGAAGCGCCTCTCAGCCACCATGGCTCCCCCGGCTGCACTATTAGCGCGCCCGCCAACAATTGCAAAGGAGGTGTTTTAGGGACGGGCCGCGGCCGGGCCTTTGGCCCGGCGCTACGGCCGCCTCGCGCAACCACCGCTGCAAAGAACGACAGAATTCTTGCGTGGCATGGGCTTGCCAGCGGCGTGCGCGGTACTCGACTTCTTCTGGTCCCGCTCGGCAGGCGTGCCGAACACGTTGCCGGTTTGCGGACACCACGGCGCCCTGATTTGGTCGGGACGATGCTGCATGAGCGCGACGGTGGGGCCCGACTTCCGCGCTAGGCTGCGCAGCGAAGTCATCGCGACGTTGTTGCGCATGGTCGGATTCCAGAAGAGGAACCCATCGCTGCCCGCGCGCTGCGCGGCCAGCACCTGCTCGGAGATGAAGTCCGGCCCCCACATATGTTCGACGCCGTTGGAGTACGCCTGCAGGTAGGGGCGCAGCACAATGTCCTTGGCTTTGTGACGACCACGCTGAAGACCACACTGAATCAGCTCGATGACATGGGACGTGATCTGGCCATCGCGAAAATAGGTATCCATGCCGTTGGCGTACATCATGGGCGAGATGGCTTCGAGGAACTGGGCCATGCGCTCGATGTACTGGCCAAGGCCGCGTGGATCGCCGTCGACCAGCGTGGTCAAGCCGAATACGTCGGCCGAAATCGGCATGGAAAGCGCACGGTCGGCGCGCTCGAGAAAGCCTGCGATGACATCCGCATGCGAGCGAGGCGCGCTGCCAGCATGCAGCCAAAGGGCGTGTCCCGACGGATAGCCGCGCGGGAAGCGCATGTAGTCGAACTGAATCTCATCGAAGCCGAAGTTCTGCAGCTCCAAAGCGATATCGATAAGGTAGTCCTGCACCTCGGGCGAATAGGCGTCGAGCCAGTTTTCGCCGACGGCATGGAGGCGTTCGGCGTGCGCGCCGATACGCACCGCCAAGTCGGGCCTGAGGTAGGGCAGCCGGCTGTCCTTGAAGGAAACGATGCGGGCGATGACGTAGATCCCTTGCTCGTGAAAGGTCTTCACCATGGCCTTGGGATCGCTGATGAGAACGTTCACCTGCCCTTGGCCGAGCGGGACCTTCGACGGATAGGTGAGCTGCCCGAGATCGTCTTTCATGTCGATGACGACCGTGTCCAAGTTGCCGCGCTTCATAGCCGCTGCCGTGCGCGCCGGCCCCATACCGTGCAAGTACATGGGCGTGATGTAAAAGCCGCGCGCGCGCCGGCCCTGCTCGGTCATGGTATCCGCAATCCCGTGGTCGGGATACGCCTTCGCCGTGTACGGCACCAACTGCGTATCCAGCCGCTTTTTCACGCATCCCGGAAGCGTGCTCTTTTCGGAGCATGGCGAGTACGGGAAAGTAATACGACTTTTCGCGAAGGCCGCGCGACTGGCGGAAAACCCGTGAGCGGCAATCAGCGCCGCCAGCACCGAGGAAGAAATTTTACCAAGCTGAAAAGAACGACGACGAACTACGGCCGTACCCATAAAGTGCTTCCATCCTCACAGCGAGAGAGCTCGCGTGAAATTTTGCGATCCCGCTTCTAGATTCGCTGAACGCTAGCAGTATCGCAAGATAGAATCGTAAGCTCCGGCACGTTTCTTAAGGGGACATTCGTTCTTTCCCCGACGCTGGCGGTGCGGCAACGGCTTTCTCTCTCTTCTTGGGCACGAAGGTCGGTCGCAGACCCTTGATGATCTGGTCCTTGGCCGAATTCGGGTCGCGACGCATGTCCACGTTCTTGATGCGGTCGAGCGTGCTGAGCAGAATGACCATGCGACCGTGCTCGGCCTCGTCGCACGCAACCGCGGAGCCGCCCTCGCAAAGGGTGAGGGCACGTTTGGCTTCGCCGTAGGCATACCCGGCTTCGAAGTCGTCGACGAAAGCCAAGCTGCGAGCCAGGTGCAGACGGTGATCATCGGGATGCGCCGCAAGCGCCGAGTCGAGCGAGGGCAGCGCCCAGTCGGGATGCCCGATGTCCATGAAGATACCGGCCAGCTCTAGGGCGGTTGCGGAATCATCCGGCTTGGCCATGAGCTGCGCCTGAAGCTCCGCGACGCGCTCGCGCGCGGGCGAAGTCTCGGCCACGGCCGTTTTGACTTTGACGTCGGGCCGGGGCATGAGAATCGCGATGGCGAGAAGAAACAGAACCGCCAGATCGAGAACGCGCGTGACCAAGGTGCCCTAACAGGTACCGCAAAGGCGTGCCGGGGTCCAGCCGCCGGATTGAAATGAGTGTCTCCCAACGCAGCAAAACGCAACTGCACCAAATTTCCCCGGACCGTGGTAAAACGCCCCGGTTCCTTTTGGCTGACCCCAGTCGAAACTACATGTATTCCGGGCTAGACAAGAATTTCCCGCCGTGGCATTTGAAATGCACTTCAGTGGCTTGAGCCTATTGTGAGTGGGGCGATTGGGTACGGGGGGTTCTAGTTTCCGTCAGCTCCTAAAACGCTTTTCTGTTTTCGTTGGTCGGTGGGGCGTGTGGCTGGAAAAGCTTTGCCCGCATCACCGACAAAAGACCGAAGGAGGAACCAATGACCGTTCTGAAGCTACTGGCCGATGCCTTCCATGAAGGCGGGTGGGGGATGTGGCCCATCCTGACCCTACTAATGATCACCGTGTCGATCATCACCGAGCGTGCAGTTGTTCTGCGCAAGGCTGTCATCGACAAGGAGAAGCTGCTGGCCCTCCTGCGGTCGCAAATTTCGCAGGGAAACATCCAGGGCGCCATCAAGGTCTGCTCGGGCAATCCGACCCCGCTCACCCGTATCGTCCAGACGGGGCTCATGCGCGCCAACCGCTCCGAGCCTGAAATCGTCGCGGCGATGGAAGAGGCCTCGCTGCGCGAGCTGCCCGCGGTCGAGAAGCGGACTGGGTACCTGGCCATGCTCGGTAACCTCGCCACCCTCGCCGGCCTCCTCGGTACCATCACCGGTCTTATCAAGTCCTTTGCAGGCGTCGCTGGCGTCGATCCCTCGCAGAAGGCAACCCTGCTCTCCAAGGGTATTTCCGAAGCGATGAACTGCACCGCGTTCGGACTCGGCACCGGCATCATCGGCCTGGCGTCCTACGCGTGGCTGAACGGCAAGACCCAGGCAATCCTGGATGACATCAATGAAATGAAGAAGAACGTCGTCAACCTCGTGGCTAGCGCGAAAGCCGCCAAGCACGGTTAATTTTCAACCAAGTTTCTGAAACGCTAAGGAAAAGGAGATCCGCAATGTTTTTGTTGGAAGGCTTCAAAGAGGGCGGCTGGGGTATGTACCCAATTCTTCTGCTCTTCGTGATCACGGTGTACCTAACCCTTGAGCGCGCCATGTACTTGGCCAAGTCGAAGATCGACGTCGACCAGCTCATGTCCGTGGTGAAGTCGCAAATCGTGGCCGGCAACCTGCGCGGCGCCATCTCGACCTGCGATGCCACTCCCGTCGGCGTTACCAAGATCATCTCGGCTGGTCTGCGCAAGGCCGAGCAGGGTGGCTCGGAGCACGAGATTCAACAGTCGATGGACGAGGAAGCTCTCCGCGAACTGCCGAAGATCGAGAAGCGCACGGGCTACCTGGCCATGCTCGGTAACCTCGCCACCCTCGCCGGCCTCCTCGGCACCATCACAGGCCTCATCAAGTCGTTCGCGTCCGTCGCGGGCGTCGATCCCTCGATGAAGGCAACCATGCTTTCGAAAGGTATCTCCGAGGCCATGAACTGCACCGCGTTCGGGCTTGGCACCGGAATCTTGGGCTTGGCTGCCTACGCCGTGCTCAACGGCAAGACTCAGTTCATCCTCGATGGCGTCAATCAGGCTACGGTGGAGTGCCTCAACCTGGTCGTCACCGGCCGCAGCGACGGCGCTCGCCACTAACCGAAACCTTTAGGGGCGGACACTCACACTGGCCGCCTCCGAATGGGAGCAAACCATGAGCGTTTCAGTTGATGAGGGCGGCAAATCTGGGAAAAAGTCCCTCAATGCCGAGCTGAATCTCGTTCCGTACATCGACCTGCTTACTTGCATGGTCGCATTCCTTCTCATCACGGCAGTCTGGACCCAACTTGCGCGTCTGCAGGCCCAACAGAAGGGGCAAGGCGCGGCGGGCGAGGAAACTCCCCCGGAGCTGCAGGTCAAGGTCGTCGTGTTGGTGAACCAAGAAGGATTCAACCTGGTCGTTGGTCAGGATCAAACCCCGATTCCAAAGAAGGGCTCTGACTACGACTTCGAAAAACTCGCCGGCGAGCTGAAGAAGGCCAAGGACGGCCACCCGGACAAGAACGATGCCCAGGTTGCTTCCGAGGACACCATCAAGTTCGACACTCTGGTGCGCACGATGGACACCGCCATACAAGCGAGATTCCCCGATATTTCACTGATAGACAGCGGCGCGGCTGGAATCTAGGGAGACGCGATCATGCCAATCGAAGCACCCAAGGCACATCTCTACCACTCCATCAAATTGGAAGTGGCGGCGAAGAAGCTCGGCCACGGAGGCCGCAAGAGCTCCAACGCCGCTCTCAACCTGGTCGCCTACATCGACATGATGACGATGCTCGTTATCTTCCTCCTCATGTCGTTCTCGGC
>CAZTTW010000456.1:0-4622 GCA_964616265.1 uncultured Myxococcales bacterium
CCAGGCCACACCGCGGCCCATCTTTTCGAGATAGAGCTGTCCACGTTCGAGGTACAGGCGATTGAGGTCGGTGATCTCGAGCTCGCCGCGGGCGCTCGGCTTGAGGGATTCCGCCAGGCTGACGACGCTTCCGTCGTAGAAGTAAAGCCCAGTCACGGCGTAGTTGCTCTTGGGTTTCTTGGGCTTTTCTTCGAGCCCAAGCACGCGCCCTTCGGCGTCCAACTCGGCGACGCCATAGGCATCGGGATTTTGCACGAAGTAGCCGAACACCGTCGCGCCGCTGGTCCGTTGTGCCGCCTTTTTGATGAGCGTCGGCAACCCGTGGCCGTAGAAGATGTTGTCGCCGAGAACCAGCGCGCAGGGATCGCCGGCGATGAATTCGCGACCGATGAGAAAGGCTTGCGCCAGACCATCGGGGCTCGGCTGGACGGCGTAGCGAATGGAAAGGCCCCACTGGGAGCCGTCGCCCAGCAGCTTGCGAAACGGCGCTTGATCGTCGGGGGTGGTGATGACCAGCACCTCGCGAATGCCGGCCAGCATGAGCACCGACAGCGGGTAATAGATCATGGGCTTGTCGTAGACCGGCACCAGCTGCTTGCTGAGCGCGCGCGTGATGGGATGCAGGCGCGTCCCCGAGCCGCCGGCGAGGATGATTCCCCTTTGGACCATGTTACCGCCCTCCGTAATTCTGTTCGATCCACTGCCGGTACTCGCCGGTGCGCACGCTCGACACCCAGTCTTGGTGGTCGAGATACCAGCGCACGGTCTTGCGAATGCCCGAGGCAAAGGTTTCTTGCGGCTTCCAGCCGAGCTCGCGTTCGATCTTGCCGGCGTCGATGGCGTAGCGCAGGTCGTGGCCGGGCCGATCCTTGACGTACGTGACGAGGCCGAAAAGCTCGTTATCGCGGGCGCCGGTTTCCTGGGCGACGATGGCACACAGTTGCTTGACGACGTCGATGTTGCGCTGCTCGCTGCGTCCGCCGATGTTGTACGTCTCGCCAACTTGGCCCTTTTGCACCACCGTCCAGATGGCCTCGCAGTGGTCGCCTACGTACAGCCAGTCGCGCACGTTCTCGCCCTTGCCGTAAACCGGCAGCGGCTTGCGTTCGAGCAGGTTCTGAATCATCAGCGGAATCAGCTTTTCCGGGAACTGCAGCGGACCGTAATTGTTCGAGCAGTTGGTCACCTTGACCGGAACGCCGAAAGTCCGGCCCCAGGCGCGCACCAGGTGGTCGCTGGCCGCCTTCGACGCAGAATAAGGACTCGACGGGTCGTATTTGGTGTCTTCGCGGAACAGGCCCTCGGCACCGAGCGAGCCGTAGACCTCGTCGGTGGAGACGTGGTGAAGCAGGCCCTGGCCCGGCTGCCATGCCTCACGGCACGCTTCGAGAAGGTTGAACGTTCCTTCGATGTTGGTGCGTAGGAACGGGCGGGGTCCGGCGATGGAGCGATCGACGTGGCTCTCGGCGGCGAAGTGGATGACGATCTCGGGCCGATGCTTGGCGAAAACCGCGCGCACCGCCTCGAAGTCGACCAGGTCGGCGCGTACGAAGACGTAGTTCGGCCGCCCGTCGAGAGCGGCCAGGCTGCGCGGGTTCGCCGCGTACGTCAGCGCGTCCAGATTGACGAACACGTGCTCGGGGTGGCGCGGGACGAGCAGATTGAGAAAATTGGCGCCAATGAAGCCGGCACCGCCAGTAACGAGTATTTTCATGGTAGGGCGGAAACCATACCTTATTCGTGCCCGGTTTCCCCGGTGAAGCTACCGGACTGAGTCGCGAAAGGCTGGTTCTGACGAGGAGCGGCCGGTTGTCCGCGTGGAGAGCCGCCGAGCTTTTGCTCGGCGCGTACCATCGCGCGGCCGAGCGTAGCGAGGGGGCGGCGGGTGGTGGGGCCGGTGCCGCGGGTTTGGAAACCTTTCGAGGGTTTCCATCACAAGTCGTTTTAGCGTGCGACCGATCTGCCGATCGCTTGGCTACCATGAAGGCGTGGTGGATGAAGGTGCGGCGGATCGCTGCCGTGATCCTCGCCACGTTTGCGATGTCGACCTCGACGAGTTCGCGGTAGACATCGGGGTCGGGGACGATTCTCGTCGAGTCGGCAACATCGAGCGCGACGTCCACCGCGACCGGCGTCGGCCAGGATCACGTTCAGCTCACCATTCAGTTCACCGGCACGGGCGGCGGATCGGTGACCGGGCCGAATCTCAACTGCCGAAGCGCTGCCGTCAGTTGCAACATGGGCGTAGTTCGCACCGACGCCAGCTCGTTCCCGACGGTCAACCTGTCGGCGCTGCCCAACGCGCTTTCCGTCTTCGCGGGATGGAGCGGGGGAGGCTGTGCGGGCTCTGGCAGTTGCTCGGTGGTCATGGATGCAAGCAAGACCGTGACGGCCAAGTTCGACACGCAGTAAGACCGACTCGGAGCTGCTACTCTTTGCGGTCATGATCACGTTGCGACCGGCCGAAAGGCGAGCGCTGCTCGAGCGCTTCTTACGCTACGTCCAAGTGGACACGCAAAGCGATGAAGGGTCCATGACCCATCCGTCGACCGACAAACAGAAAGACCTTGGGCGCATGCTGGTGGACGAGCTGCGCGCTCTCGGCTGCGACGATGCCGCGATGGCCGAGACGGGACACGTGGTCACGACCGTGGCCGCCAATCTGCCCGACGCTGACGCGGCCGCGGGCAAGGTGCCGGTGCTAGGATTTATCGCCCACCTCGACACGTACCCGGGAACGTCGGGCGCTGACGTTCGTCCACAGATCATCGACTCCTATGCCGGTGGCGACATCGTGCTGCCCGCAACCGGCGCGACGATCTCTGCGGCCGCCAATCCGAGTCTCGCGCACTGCCTTGGCCATACGCTCATCCACACCGATGGCACGACCTTACTCGGTGCCGACGACAAGGCGGGTATCGCCGAAATCATGACGATGATTGATTGGCTGGCTCGCCACCCCGATTTTCTCCACGGGAAGCTACGCATTGCCTTTACGCCCGACGAGGAAATCGGTCGCGGCGTCGACTGCTTCGACGTCGCCGCGTTTGGTGCCGACTATGCGTATACCCTCGACGGCGGGAGCTTGGGTGAGGTGGAGGACGAAACCTTCAGTGCAGACTCGGCGACTCTGACCGTCATCGGACACGATGTGCATCCGGGCCAGGCGAAGAACGTGATGGTCAACGCCGTTCGCGCCGCGAGCGCCGTCGTGGCGGCTCTGCCCATCGACCGACTGCCCGAGACGACCGAGGGCCGCGAGCCCTATCTGCATCCCTGCGCCGTCAGAGGCGACGTCTCCAGCGCACAGGTTCGCTTTCTCTTGCGTGCCTTCACCGAGGCCGAGTTGCACGAGCGCGAGGCGGCTTTGCGAGCGGTCGTCGCGCGCGTCGGAGCCGCGTTCCCGGGCGCACGCTTCGATCTCGAGGTCAAGCCGTCGTATCGCAACATGGGCGAGCACATCGCAAGAGATCGCAAGGTGCTCGACCACGCGCTGGAAGCGGTTCGGCGACAGGGCGTGCAGCCGGTTCGACGGGCGGTTCGCGGCGGCACCGATGGATCGCGCCTCTCCGCGCTGGGTCTGCTGACGCCCAACCTTTTCGCCGGCGGCCAGAGCTTGCATGCGGTCACCGAGTGGGCGTCGCTCGACTGGATGGGCGCAGCGGTCGGCACGTGCTTGCACCTGCTCGAAGTCTGGGTCGAGTCGAGCCGCCGCTAGGGCATGGCCGCGGCAATGACATGGTCTTTTCGTAACTCGACCGCTCTCTGCTAGGCTTGCGTACCGATGGCGCGGGACGATCGATTCACCGGATTCTGCGACCTCTCCGTGATCGTGGCAGTGCGCGACGTGGAGGAAACCATCGGGCGCGACGTGCGTAGCCTGGCCGCCGAGCTGCGCGGGCGCGGCATGCGCTTCGAGATTCTCGCCGTAAGCGACAGTTCGCGCGATACGAGCCTGACGCTCTTGCGCTTGCTCGGCGAGGAAGTGCCCGAGCTTTCGGTGCTCGGTCTTGCTCGCGGCGGCCGAGCCTTTCGTCGCGCCATCGCGCAGGCCACCGGCCAGGTCGTGCTTCTGTGGGGAGCCGACGGCCGAACGCCTTTTCCATCGGCGCTATTCGACTGGGCGCTCGCGCAATTGTCGCGCCGGACAGCGGTAGTTGTGCGCGGACGTTTCGTGCTCGCCAATCGGCTTTCGGCTTTGCCGATTTTGCTCGAGCTCGCAGGGCGCTGGGACGACTACGACGCACGTTTCGAGCGGCTGGCGTCCCGGCAAGGAATCAATTTGGAAATTGCGGGTCCGCGCCGTCGTCACCGGGGGCGCCGCCTGATTGCTCCGGTGCTGCGTATGCTGTCCATCCAATCGGTGTGATGGCGGCCAAAGCCTGCTAGATTTGGCCTGATGTCCATTGCGGTTGCCATCCTGGGTTTAGCCCTTCTCATCATTCTGCACGAGGGCGGGCACTTCCTTGCCGCGCGCTTGTGCGGCATGCGCGTCGAACGATTTTCCATCGGCTTCGGCAACGCGCTGGTTTCCTTCAAGCGTGGCGATACCGTGTACCAAATCGCACCCATTCCGCTGGGCGGCTTCGTGCAGGTCACCGGCATGAATCCGCAAGAGGAAT
>CAZTTW010000457.1:0-4619 GCA_964616265.1 uncultured Myxococcales bacterium
GGCCGGCACCCTGGAGCCGTGCACGTGCACCACGGCGCGCACCTCGGGCAGCTCGGGCTCGGCGCCACACAGGGTGTGGTCGACGGGCAAGAAGTGTCGGCTAGGCAATTGATTGCGCCACTCGACGAGCAAGGGCTCTTGGCCGCGGGTCTCGATGGTCGGCCCCGGCACCGAGCCAGCGAAGCCCCACATGCGTGCAGGCGGTAGATCGCGATGCACGCGTACCGGGGTCTCAGCCAGCGCGATCCGGTAGAAATCGATTTGGCGGCCGGGCTGGCTGGGATCTGGCCGCAATCCCTCGGGGGCGAGCACTCGCGGAATGGGCAGCGGATCCACGAAGCGCGCCAGTCGCTCGAGGTGCAGCAGCGAGGTCGCATGCTGCACAGGAACGGCGTGCATAGGCACAGGATGGACGTGGTGGTCGTGCTGACTCGCGACGGTGCGGCGCCGGCAGGCCAAGGGCCCGGCCAGCGCCGCTAGCAGGAACCGTCTGCGACTGTCATTCACGTCAATTTCAGAGTACCAACATATTCTGAATCGTGCCCGCGATGGTGTCGAACGATCCACCGGTCTGAATCCGCTCGCTGCCGAGCCAGTTGTCCTCGATGAAGCGCAGGACCGAGCTTTGATCGGTGAGAGTATGATCGATGGTGTTGTGCTTGGCAAAGGGCGAGACCACCAGCAGCGGGACTCGCGTGCCGTACCCGCAGCGACCCATGGCCGGCTTGCCGTCGACGCCGAGTAGGGGCGTCGCGGGCGCCGGGCCGGTTTGTTGCAAGCCCTGGTTGCACAGGCCTGCGCCGTTGAGCGCATCGGCCACGCCCTGTGACGGATTCACGATGGGCGGCGCCTGGTGATCGTACCAGCCGTCCGAATCGTCATAGGCGAAGACGATGGCGGTCGAGGCCCATTCCTGGCTGCCCTGAACCGCAGAGACAACATTGACGAGGAAGCTCTGCTCGTCGACCGGGTTCGAATAGCCGGGGTGGCCATCCTGGAAGGCCGGCGCCTTGAGGAATACGACCGCGGGCAGGTTGCCAGCCGCAAGCGCGTCGAAGAAGTCGTGGCTGTCGTACTGGTGGTTGGCCGGCTCGGGGGTCGCGCCGTCGGTTTCGAGGCTCTTGCCGATGGACACAGCCGAGCTCGGCCGCGCATGGGTGAGGTTGGCCGTGGACGCGTAGTATTGGAAGGGCTGGTGATGCGGGATGTAGTCGGCCGAGGTGCTGGCGGCGTTGGCCACAGTCTGGGGCGTACTGCGCGCGCAGCCCGTGGTGCCATTGGCGTTGGTCAGCGTCAGGTCGAAGCCGCCTTCGAACCAGCCCCAGCTGATGCTCTTGGCGTTGAGCATGTCGCCGATGTTGCGGCCCGTGAAGGTGTTCTGATCGGAAGCGGTCGAGCAGACGTCGCCCAAGGGATCCGTGTCGCCGATGAGCGTCCAGCCCCCGTTCCCGTCAGGCGTGACATGGCTGGTAGACATGGTGGAGGGAGCCTTGTTGGTCGAGCCAATGCCATTGGTCTGGCCTGCGATGAGGTTGATGGCGCCAGGGGTGGACGGACCGAACGTCGTGGTCCACGAGTTGTCGTTGAGCGCGTAATTCTGTGCATAGCTCCACAGCGCGCTGACTGTGTTGCCATCGTAGTAGGCCATGACGAGCCCCGTGGTCTTGGCAGCAGGCGGTGCTCCGGGAGGCGGGCCCGCGGTGCCGGTGTACTTCGGGAACAGGTCCATGGCCCCGTTGTTCGAAGCTTGCTGCTCCGGCTTGTAGTTATGCCCCTGATCCGCGGTAGCTGCGGTGGTTGCATTCAGGCGGAAGGGATTGACGGCGCCGCTGCCATTGGCCGCGTTCGCGGCGGTGGGATTGTGGTTGAGCAGGTCGACTCCGGCGAGGGGCATGAAGCTGTTGGTCACGTCGAGTGGAGAGATGAGGCCGTTCGGTGTCGGCGTGCCGGGCGCGGCCACGAAAGGCGTCTCGCCTGCGTTGTTCTGCGCATTCGGGTAGGTGCCGAAGTAGTGATCGAACGAGATGTTCTCGCCGAAGACGACGATCAGGTGCTTGATCTTGGTGGCGGTCGCGATCTCCGCGGCCTGGTCGACGTGCCCGCTGCAGGTGACTTGCACGGTACCCACGGCGGCGCAGCTCGCGCTCGGGTCACCGTCGGAAACCGTCAGGGTCAACGTGGCCGCGCCGCTCGAGGTGCAGGTGTACGTCGGATTGGCACTGGTGGCATCGCTGAAGCTGCCGCTGGTCGCGGTCCAGTGATAGGTGAGCGGCGACGGTCCATGGTCGGGATCGGTTGCCATGCTGGTGATCGACGTGCTCGAACCGCCCATGACCTCGCCGGGATTGGCCGAGATGGCGGTGATGGTGGGGCACAGATTGAGGGTGCCGATCACGCTGATGCTGCCGGTCTTGGCCGGCTGATGGCAGTCGAGCGCGAGGCTGACCGGGGTGGTGGCATGCGCCGTCACGCTGAAGCTAGCGCTGCCGCTGCACTGGGTGGCGCCGTCGATCGAGGAGCCGGTCATCGCAATGGTGAACCCGGTGCCCGCGGGTAACCCGCCGATCGTCGCGGCCAGGGTTGCACTGGCCGCGACGTCAATCGAGCCCGGCTTGGAGAACCCTCCTGGGCCCGTGATGGTGTAGTCGAAGGCCGTGAACGCTACTGTGCCGCCCATGAGCGAGAGCTTGATGGCTCCGACGTCGCCCTGAACGCCAGTCCCGTTCGAGGTATGGCCGCCACAGCCGATCATCCAGCCACCCGTAACTGCGAGCGCCATCGTGAACGCGCCGGTCAAGGCCAACGCTCCGAGCTTGATTTTTGAACGCATGGTGTCCTCCGCTGCAAGTTTGATTGAGTTGCACGCGAGAGATGCTTCTCGCCCCGTCGGTGGTCGATTCGTTCGGGCGACAGTTGGGTTACAAGTGGCTGTCCAATTCGGGAACTTGCAACCCCATACGTTGGCCATGCCAGCCACGACAGTCCCGTTGGCAAACCCGACAGGATTAGGAAAACGAGGGGCCGCGTTTGGATCTCGGCGATCGCTCGATGCTCACCGTGGACCAAGTCATGCCGGTCGCATTTCGCTACCACCGCGGCTAGGCGTCGAGACCGGCCAGTGCCTGTTCGACGTCGGCGACCAGGTCGTCGGCACTTTCGATGCCGGTCGAGATGCGCACGTTCGATTCGGTGATACCGGCGGCTCGACGGGCCTCGGGCGTCATGGACGCGTGGCTCATGGTCTCGGGATGCTCGACAAGAGACTCCACGCCGCCAAGCGATTCGGCAAAGGCAAAGATCTCCAGAGCCTGGATGAATTTGAACGCCGCTGCCTTCCCGCCACGAATGTCGAACGACAGCATCCCGCCAAATCCGGTCATCTGTTTCTTAGCCAAACCGTGCTGCGGATGCGTCGCCAGGCCAGGATAGTAGACATGCTCGACGGACTGGCGCGTGGACAAGAAATTTGCAAGCGCCAGCGCGTTTCGTTCGTGGGCCGCCATTCGGATGGGCAGGGTGCGAATGCCACGCATGACCAGCCAGCAGTCGAAAGGCGACGAGCAGGTGCCGAGTGCGTTGACGAGCGCGGCGACAGCGGCGGCGTGCTCCGATGTTCGCGAGATGATGGCGCCGCCCACCATGTCGCTGTGTCCGTTCAGGTATTTCGTCGTCGAGTGGACGACGATGTCAGCGCCGAGATCGAGCGGTTTTTGAAAGATCGGCGACAGGAACGTGTTGTCGACGATGGTGAGGATGTTCTGCTTGCGGGCGATGGCGCAGATGGCGGCGATGTCCACCAGGCCCAAGAGCGGATTGCTAGGCGTCTCGATCCAGATCCCTCGGGTGTTCGGGCGTAGGGCCGCCTGGATATTACGTGGATCCGACATGTCGACGAACGAGAATTGGAGGCCGCGGGCCGAGAGAACCGAGGAGAAGAGGCGGTAGCTGCCGCCGTAGATGTCGTGTCCGGCGATCACGTGACTACCGGCTGGAAAAAGGCCCATCACCGTGGTCTCGGCCGCCATTCCAGTGGCGGTCGCCGACGCACCGGCACCGCCCTCCAATGCTGCCAAGCACTCTTCGAGTGCCGAGCGGGTGGGGTTGGCGGTGCGGCTGTAGTCGAACCCTTTCGTCTTGCCAGGCGATTCGAACGCAAACGTCGAGGTGGCGTAGATGGGCACCGCAACCGCGTTGAACGTGGTGTCTTTGCGAGTACCCGTCTGCACACAAATAGTTTCCATCCGATACTGGCGATCGCTGGGATTCTTCATGGGGCGGCATTTTTAGCACGTAGCCCGGTCGCGGCGCATGCCCAATGATGGAATAATGGACAAATGTCTCCTGAATGGCTACCACCACCGGCTGATGAGCGTGGCGCCAATCGTGCGTGGATCCGCCCAGTAGACGACATCTCCCGTAGCCCCCGCCGCTCCGGGCAGGGTGTGGTTCTTGTATCGCAGATCGAGGAGGTTGTTGGCGTAGAGGACAAGGCTGACCTTTTCGTCGGCGCTTTGGAAGGTCACGTGAGCGTTCACGAGTGAGTAGGCGCTCTGCCAGAGCAGCGGATCCGTCTGGTTGGTGGTGTAGAAGAATTGCTTGCTCTGGTAGCGCCAGTCGCC
>CAZTTW010000458.1:0-4585 GCA_964616265.1 uncultured Myxococcales bacterium
ATGTCCGGCTTGTTTCTCACCAAGTCGAACGTGCAGATTCTAACCAACACCAACTTGCGCAATCAGGCGCTTTACGTCGCCGAGGCGGGGCTCGAACGAGCGCGTGATATTCTCAACGGCCCGGTCGCGCCGGATCTGACGTCTCTGCTGGGTGGACTCGGACACCTGGCGAACCCGGCCGACGAGATCCCGTCGCAAATCGATTCCGTCTACGGTCAGCCGGTGGGGCGCGGCGCCATTCTCACCGACACGGCCGGCGTTCCCTTGGCGCGCGTGAATTACCCGACCAGCGTCTCCCATGCCGAAGCGGTTCCGGGCAACGCGGCGGGCTTGTCCAATCCGCTCATGGGCATGTATACGGTTTACATTCGCAACGACACCGCCGAGTGTCGAATGGGCAAGTTCACCCAGGATGGCGTTGCCGTGGGTGGCAACCAGATCGTCGTCATCCGCTCCGAAGGCACCGCCAACGATGGGCGAACCACCGTCGTGCTTGAAATGACGATGGGCGTGGCTCCAGACGGCGGCGGCGCTCAGGGCGCAGGTGGGATCGCGGCGGTGCTTTGCAATTCCGGCAAGAACGCCTGCGACGACAACAACTCCGTGCAGAACAATGTCGTCGTGAACAACTGAAGTGGTAAAACGCGAGCGCGGCAGTTCTTGCCGTCATTGCGAGTGCCATGACCAGAATCGACGCCACCTTCCAAACCTGCGCCTTGCTCGGCTTTCCCGCGCATCATTCGATGGGGCCGGCCATTCACAACACGGCTTTCGACGAGCTGGGTTTGCCGTTCGTCTACGTCGCTCACGACGTCGCGCCGGCCGATCTGCCCGCGGCCATGGCGGGCGTTCGCGCCCTCGGTTACCGTGGCCTCTCCATCACGATGCCGCACAAAGTGGCCGCCTTGGACTTGGTCGACGAAGTCGATGCCACGGCCAAAGCGATTGGCTGTATCAACACCGTGGTGAACCAGAACGGCCGACTCTTGGGCTCGAATTCCGACGGTCGTGGTGCCATGGACGCTCTCGTCCGCGCCGGCGTGTCGCTGTCGGGAAAGCGCGTGCTGGTGCTCGGTTCGGGCGGAGCCGCCCGTGCGATCGCGATGACCGTGGCGCTCCACGGGCAGACGGCCGAGATGGAAATCTTGGGCGTGGTCGCGCCCGAGCTCTCGCGCTTGGGCGAGGATATTTCGCGCTACGCTCCTGCGCCGGTGCGCACGTGCCTGCTCGACGATGCGGCGCTCTTGGCGGCCATCGAGCGCGCGGAAATTCTGCTTCAGTGCACTCCCGTGGGCATGTTGCCCGAGACCGAGCGAACGCTGGTGCCGAGCAAGCTCTTACGGTCCGACTTGGTCGTGTTCGATGCCGTCTACAACCCGCGTCGGACGCGACTTCTACGGGAGGCGGCTGCGAATGGCTGCCTCGTCGTCGAGGGGATGGAAATGTTCTTGGGTCAGGCCATGGTGCAGTTCGAGCTGTGGACGGGCAAGCCGGCGCCCATGCAGGCCATGCGCCAGGTTATCGAGGCTCGCCTATGAACCTGATTTTGGTCGGCTACCGTGGAACTGGGAAAAGCATTGTTGGCCGACATTTGGGGACGTTGCTCGGCCGGCAAGTGGTGAGCCTCGACCACGAGATCGCGAGCCGTTCCGGCATGTCGATTCCGCAAATTGTCGCGGCCAAGGGCTGGGATTATTTCCGTGACCTAGAGGTTGCGGTATGCGCCGAGGTTGCTGCTCTGGCAGATCTCGTGATCGATTGCGGCGGCGGCGTGGTCGAGCGCGAGGCCAACATCACGACGTTACGCGCCGGCGGAATGGTGTTCTGGCTGCGCGCTACGCCGGCCACCATCGTCAGCCGCATCGGGGGCGACAACAATCGTCCGTCCTTGACAGGAAACAAGAGTTTCACCGAAGAGGTCGAAGAGGTGCTCGGTAGACGGTGGCCACTTTACGAACGGCTCGCTCATACCTCCATCGATACAGACGGGCGAACGCCCGAGGATTTGGCAGACACCATCGTTCGTCGCTTCCGCGGCGCAACCTCGGTTTGAGGTCGACCGGCGTCTGGGGCTTGCGCCCCGGCGTCTTCTGTCACGGCGTTTCAGCCACTCTTGGCAACCCGGCGTGCTCGCTGGGCTGGAATTTGTGATAAATAGGAAAGGTCGCCTCCTCCGCGGGCGCGATTCTTCCACAAGGAGCTGCATGTTGGACTCACGCGACAATTCAGTCCTCAAGTCTTTGAAAGAGCTGCGCAAGCAAGAAGAAGAACGAGTCAATAAAGAGCGCGCCGAGGTCGAAGCGAAGGCGGAGGCCGCTCGCCGCGCGAAGGAAGAAGCAGAACGCCGCGCGAAGGAAGAGATCGAACGGGCCAAACGCGATGAAGAAGAACGGATTCGTCGCGCCCAAGAAGAAAAGGAGGCGCGCGAGCGCGAGGAGCGCCTGCGTCTCGAGGAGTCCGAGCGCCGGGCGCGCATCGAGGCCGAAACCACGCTTCAGCAAGAACGCATGCGGCTCGAAGCCCAGGCCAAGACCGCTGCCCAGGCCAAGGGAACTCCGGTCAAGGCCATCGTGGCCATCGTGGCGGTCGTTCTCGTCATCGCCGGTGGCGTTATCTTCAAGATCAAAGCCGATCACCAAAAGCAGCTCGCCGAACAACAGGTCGAGCGCGATCGCGCCATTGAGCGCGAGAAACTGCATTCGGCCGAGCAGGAAAAGCGGTTCGAGCAGATGGAAGCCAGTTTGCGCAAGCAGATTGCCGAGGCCAAGAGCGACGCCGAGCGTGCCGCCTTCCAGAAGCAGCTGGACGATGCTACCCGCGCCCGCCATGCCGCCACGGCCCCTAGCCGAAGCACGTCGACCGGCAAGGAGAGGGACAAGAAGGACACGTCGGGCGCGACGCCAGCGTTGCCCGCCATTCATGAGCGCAAGAAGGTCTCCGACGACCCGCTCGACGGGCTCAAGCTTTAGAGTCGGGTTGCTCGCCGTGGCGGGCTAGCGCTCTACAAGGAATGAAGGCCCCTTTCGAGGGGCCTTTCCCTTTGGCGGCGGTGAATTTCGCAGCCGTACTAGTCCGCCCCATCGCCCCGACGTCGTGGTAAGAACGGTCGCATGAGCGGTAGCGAACTTTTCGAACGTCGCCGAGGCCGTCTTCTCGAGCTTCTCAAGGAGCTTGCCTACGAAGAGCGCGAGGTCACCCTTGCCTCCGGCCTCAAGAGCAATTTCTACATCGACTGCAAGCAAGCCGTGCTGAGTGCGGAAGGTCATTTCCTCACCGGTTGGCTGTTCGCCCGGGTTATTGCCGAGCGCGCGCCCGAGGTGGAGGCCGTCGGTGGTTTGACCATGGGCGCCGATCCGCTGGCGTCCGCCGTTTCGACGGTGAGCTTCCTCGGCCAAATCCCGTTGCACGCGTTCTACGTGCGCAAGGAGCCCAAGGGTCACGGGACGGCGCAATGGATCGAGGGGCGCAAGCTGCTTCGGCCGGGCATGCCGGTCGCAATTCTGGAAGACGTGGTGACGACGGGAGGCTCGGCGCTCAAGGCGGTGGCCCGGGCGCGCGAATTCGGCCTCAAGGTCAGCCTCATCATTGGGCTCGTGGATCGCGAAGAGGGCGGCCGCGAGGTCCTGGAAAGGGAAGCGCCGCTGGTCACGCTGTTCCGGAGGCGCGAGTTCACGTGAGTCGTCGTCCGAGCCCGGGGGTCGCGGTCTGGGCGCTGTGCGTGCCGTTTGTGTTGTCGGGGGGCTGCGCGACCTCACGCCCGTCGATGGTCGATTTTTCCGAGTCGACGAAGACCTACCGCAGCGCCGACTATCCGACGGTTTTTGATGCATGGACGAGGCATGCCAAGCTGGTCCAAGACATTGGCACCGCGATGGAAGTTTGGGCCACGTTCAAGAGCTGGGATTTCCGGCAAGCCTACCTAGCGAAGTACGCCAAGGTTTACGATCTGTCCGATGCCGAGCGCGAGCAGCTGTCCAAGTCTCAGTTCGAGACGGCGCACGCGGTGTACGAGATCCATTTGGTGGCCCAAAGCACGGCCGATCGCTGGACCGATTTCGATCGGAAGACGTCGGCGTGGCGGCTGAGTTTGCTCGACGGCACGGGTGCCGAGCTTGCCCCGACATCCATCAAGGCCGAGAAGCTGCCGGACATCTACGAATCGGTATTCTTTCCCACCCGCACGCTTTTCTCGCGCACCTACACGGTTCGCTTCGTTCGCCCTGACGACGGCTCGTTCGTGGGTCCGCAGTCGGGGCGCATGGTTCTGCGCATCGCCTCGCCCATCGGCAAAGTCGAAGCGGTCTGGGAAACGGCCTCGACCGCGCCGTAGCCTTGGGCACCTGCGAGCCCGCATGACGTGCGGACTACTGCGGATGTTCCAAGCTCGGCACGTAGCGAAGCACCAGCATCGTCGCATCGTCCTGGAGAGTTTCCGAGGCGAAGGCGAAAACTGCCTGCAGCACACCGCTTAGGATCTCCTCGACCGGCAGCGTATGTCGCTTTTCGATCTCGGCGATGAGCCGAGGCATCCCGAAGCATTCGTGGCCGCGCCGAGCTTCCGGAATACCGTCGGTATAAAGGACGA
>CAZTTW010000459.1:0-4578 GCA_964616265.1 uncultured Myxococcales bacterium
TCCTGGCCCTGGAAGATCCGCCGATGCTCGTGCACGTGGACCGCGACTTCATGCGAAGCCTGGGCCATCAATCCTGCGCGGCTTGGCAAGAATCGGAAGAGTCGGAGCCGCAGCTCCTCAGTGCGCCGCTCGAAGTCCACCTCTCGGTCACCAATGCCTGCTCGCAAGGCTGCGGCCACTGCTACATGGACTCGGGGAAGAACGACGCCGGCGAGCTGTCATCGGTGGATCTCCGGCGAGCCATCGACCTGCTCGCCGAGATGGGAGTCTTCCACATCGCGCTCGGCGGCGGAGAGGCGCTGGAGCGGCCCGACTTCTTCGAGCTTGCCGCGCATGCGCGCGCACGCGGCATGGTCCCCAACTTGACCACCAACGGATCTCTTCTGACCCGGGAGACCGCCGAGCGATGCCGCATCTTCGGTCAGGTCAACGTCAGCATCGACTCCCTCGATGCGGGCGCGCAGGCCGGCACTAACGCGCGGCTGGCCGCGGTGGATCTCTTGCGGGAAGCCGGGATCCGCGTCGGGATCAACTGCGTCGTCACGCGAGAGGGAGTCGACGGACTGGCGAACCTCATTGCGTTCGCCAAGGAGCGAGGGCTCGTCGATGTGGAGCTTCTCCGGCTCAAGCCCTCAGGGCGTGGAAAGACGGACTATTTCGAGCGGCGACTGACACGGGCTCAGAACGAGAATTTCTTTCCGTTCATTCGGAACCTGTCCTTGTTCCACGGCGGCTTCCCGGTGAAGATCGACTGCTCGTTCGTTCCGATGTTCTGCTGGCACCGACCGGACAAGAGCCTCATGGAGCAATTTTCGGTCTACGGGTGTGAGGCCGGTAATGTCCTCGTCGGGGTGCGCTCCGACGGCAGGTTTGCCGGATGCTCCTTTCTATCGAGCGATGAATCCATCTTCGAATTGCCGGAGCTTTGGCGGACCTCGGAGCACCTGACTCGTCTGCGCGGCTGGATCGATCGGGCTGCCGAGCCGTGCCGCTCCTGCGACTATCGGGATATTTGCAAGGGGGGCTGCCGCGCGGTGGCCGCATTCGTCGCCGGCGATGCCTTCGCTCCCGATCCCGAGTGTCCGTTCGCTGTGGCGATGAGCGAACGCGCGGCGGCCAGCGAGCGCGGTGTGGGAGCCTGAGCATGCGCAGGCGACTGGCGGCGACCTTCCTGGCAACCATGGTGCTTCTAGCGGGAGTCGCGCCAGCATTCGCGCACGATCTGCCCATGGGAGGATCGCGTTGGTGCTTCGGTCGGAACCGGATCGTCGCCAACATCGACCTCGGCACCGCGCTTCTGCAGACCATCAAGGGCATGAAAGAGTGGCGCGCTCCCGTCGACGGCCTACCAGACGAGCAGATGCACCAGGTCGTGACCGAGATCCTCCAACCCTATCTCGATGAGAAACTGTCGGTCACGGAGGACGGCAAGACATACCCGGTGAAGATCGATCGGTTGGTGAGAAACGGAGACATCTACACAATCTGGATCTCGGTCGAGCATATCCCGCTCGCCCCGGAACGACCCGTCACCATCGATTACAAGCTGCTCTTCGACGAGACCCAGAACGCGCACGTGAACCTCGCCTACGGATACTTGTCCGAAGCGACCGGAGACGCACTGAAGTCGGTGTTCGACTTCTCACCGCCCGCGATGCAATACACGTTCGAGTCATCGGCGCACACCTGGACGGTTGCGCCGGACACCGCCAAGACCCGGCGGATGGTTGCTCCAGTCGCGAGCCGTTTATCCCAGCCTGCCGCGAGCGCCCAGCCTGCCGCAGGCGCCAGAGCGCAATCGCCGGGGGCGCCAACGCCTGCGGCGCCTCGTTCGAGTTGGAGGGAGTTCTTGGCCAATGCCGGCCGATTCGTGCTGCTCGGCATCGAGCACATCCTCTCCGGATACGACCACATCGCGTTCCTCATCGCGCTCGTGGTCGTGGCACCATCGCTCAGAGCCGTCCTGCCCATCATCACCGCCTTCACCGCAGCCCACAGCATGACGCTGCTCCTGGCGGCGCTCCGCCTGGTCAGTCTGGACGCCCGGCTGGTCGAGTCGTCTATCGCTCTGTCGATCTGCTACGTCGCCGCCGAGAATCTGTTTCGGAAGAAGGCCACGCATCGTTGGCTTGTGACGTTCTGCTTTGGGCTGGTCCACGGCTTCGGATTCGCGAGCGTCCTGCAGAACCTGATCGTGGGAAAGGCGAACCTCGTCAGCTCGGTGGTCTCGTTCAACATCGGCGTGGAGCTCGGGCAGCTCATGATCTTCGCAGCGCTGCTCCCGCTTTTACGCCTCCTCGGTGCGCTCATCGAGCCCCGGAGGACGACCATTGCGGCCTCGGCCGCCATCGGCCTGCTGGGCTTCATCTGGGTCCTCGAGCGAAGCTTCGACTTGAGGCTTCTGCGCCTCTGAAGAGCCGGCCTCACAGCTCAAAGAAGACACGAACAGATCCCGTTTCAGAACCGTCGCTAATTAGTAGCAAATCAGAACTGCAAAGAATGATTACTGTGCGCGCGCGATGCAAACTCTCGCCGTCCAACGATCCAGGAAGCTGGCAGTTTTGTTGTTCGTGCTTGTCTCGATCGGCTGGGGCATGGGCTGCGGCCTGGGCACCTATGATGACCTGGGCCAGCCCGTCCCGGGCGAGCGGTGGCCGTGGGTGTGTCCCGAAAGCGGCGAGCCGATCTTGGACGGCGGCTGCCCACGTGCGGCGAGCACCGATGCGGCAATTGAAGACAACGCTCCAGACACGGCGATCGCAGGGGCGTCATGAGACATTACGGAGTGACCGTGGGACTGTGGTTGGCCGCCTGCTGGCCCCGCCCAGCCGCAGCCCAAGAACCGCAAGAACCAATCGACGGAGGGCAAGAAATTACGCTTCAACCGTTGGCGGGAAGTCAGGACGGCGGCCCGTCCAATTCATCGCCAGTCCCAGTTGTTGCGCAAGAACCGGAAAGCTCCGCGGCCGCGACGAAAGCCGGAACGCCGGAAACGTCGACGACTGTTTCGGCGGAGCCGGGCCAGGACGTCATGGTGCTTGGCCGCAGGGAAAGGACAACCGGAACGAGTGAATCCGTCCTATCGCGACAGACGATTGCATCCCTGCCCGGGGGTGACACGCAACCGCTTGCCTACGTGCTGGCGACTCAGCCCGGGTTCGTCGCTGACACGTTCGGTTTCGGGCTCCATGTGCGTGGCGCTGATGGCGGCTTGCTCTACGTTATCGACGGCGTTCCTCTTTTGGCCGCTCCGCTTGGGCAATGGGGCGCCACGATGGGCTTTATCCCGACGAAGTTGGTGGAGAAGGTTCGTGTCCTTACCGGCGGCTTCCCGGCAGAATTCGGTTCGGGTCTCGGTGCCGTAATCGACATAACCACACGCCACGCTTTGGGGGGGCCATCCGCGGAAGCGCAAGTCACGTACGGATCCTATGGCACGACCGATTACGCCCTCAACTACGCCCAGGAGATCGGAAAGCTCAGCCTGTTCGCGGCCGGGAATTTCCAGAACACCAAGCGCGGATTCGACCCGCCGTCGGTGACGCCCATCCTTCATGATGACATGACGTCGGGCAACGCCTTCGTGCGCCTGGATTACCGTCTTCGCGATACCGACCACATCGAATTCATCACGAGCTTCAATCAGAGTCGGTTTCAGATCCCAATCGACCCGGCCTTGCGGCCTCTTTCCGACGCGCCCCAAGGAGCCGTTCGTGGCGCCGATGCCTATGGCAACGATCCTCCGCCCTTCGTGCCCTACGATGCCAACCCCATCGAAGACGAACGCAATGTGTTCGCAGCGGTTTCTTACAGGCATGTCGGGGCCGGGAGCACCTTGCAGATGGCACCCTTTTTCCGCGAAGCTTACGGAAGTCTCACCTGCGATCCCGTCCGATCGCTCGGCAAGGCCGCGGACCCTGGCTCGGCGTGCAGCGATGTCCGCAGGGACGTTCTTCACGCAGGTGGCGTGGCCGATTTCACGTGGGGGCAAGGCCAGCGGCACATCTGGAAGACCGGTCTGCTTCTCGATGCGGCCCGCAGCAACGTGAACTACACCGCCTACTTCCGCGACGATGCCGTTCCCGTAGGCGGCGCAGATCCGGCGCAGACACTGACGGGCAGTGATAGTACCAACGTGCTCATCGCGGGGGCCTTCCTACAGGACCAAATCCTGCTCGGAAAGCTCAAGATCCTTGCCGGCGCCAGGCTCGATATCGAGAGCGCATCGTTCCTTCACAGCGATGAGCCGTCGCTGTTTCTCCTCGGGCCAAGCATCCGGCTGGGGCTGAGCTACGCTGTCACGACGAACCTCACGCTGCACGGATTTGCCGGATACTTGTGGCAGCCGCCGAGCACAGTCGACGCGCCGGTCGCAGGTCGCATCCTCATTCCTTCCCTGGCCGGGCAGAAGCTTCCAGTCGACATCAAGGCAGAAAAGGATTGGTCTGCAGAGCTGGGCCTCACCGACCGTCTGCTGCACGGTTTAACTTTGGACCTCACCGCCTGGGGCCGCATCGCCAGCGATCAACTCGACCGCGTGAATGTGGGCACCACCAACCTCGTCGCCAGCTACAATTT
>CAZTTW010000460.1:0-4575 GCA_964616265.1 uncultured Myxococcales bacterium
GGGGTGCGCTGCCTACCTTCACGATGGTGATGCGCACATCCTCGCCAGCTGCCGCGTTTCCTTCCTGGCTTATCGTCATTCCGGTAGCATCCCAGGTCATCTCGCTCGGAATGTAGAGATTGATCCAGAGCGTGCTGCCTTGCTGAAAGTAGATATTCTCGTTGTAGCGAGGCGTGTTCTCGATGCCGGTTCCGTTGTCGCAGAACGTGCCATCGATATAGGTTCGGAAATTGCCGTGCAACGGCGTGAAGTAGGTGACGTTTCCAGTATCCGGCGCGACCGAGGCCAGGATGTGGTTGTAGAGCGCCCGCTCGTAGTAATCGGCGTAGTCCATGCGCGGACTGCGGATGAACAGCAGCGACGTAAGCTTCAACATATTGTGCGTATTGCACGTCTCGGCGGTGGTGGCCGGCAGCGCGGTGTTGTTGTCGATGGATAGCCCTGCCTCGACGCCCGCCTTATCGAGCCACTCGTGAAACGAGTCGCCGCCAATCACGAACGCATGTTGATGCGTGAGCAGCTTCCAGAAGTTCTCGGAGGCCTGCACGCTGGTTGTATCGCCGCTGAGGTTCGCCGTGTGGGCAATCCCCAGCGCTTGAGCGATATGACAGTTGCCATGAAGACCCTGGAGGTTGTCCTGCCCAGAGGCCAGAGGCGTCATGAACCACGAGCGATTGAATAGCTTCGCGGTATCGAGATACTTCTTCTGACCGGTGACCACGGACAATTCGGCATAGACATCGCTCATGGCCCCGTATTCATTCTGAGGGTTCTTGCTGCCGTCGGTTCGGAAGATCTTTTCAATGGTCGCCGCTGGCAGCCCGGCCAGGCGCGTCTGGAAGTAGTCGCCCATCTTGGTGACGACATCCAGCGCCTGTTGGTTTCCGAGGTAATGATAGGCATCGAGCAGGCCGGACATGATCTTCTGGACGGTGTAGTAAGGCACCACGATGCCTTCGTTGGTGCCGGACATACCGCTTTCCAGCCAGTCGAACGGAACCGTCGAGAAGGCCGCCAAAAAGCCGTTCTTTGCCAGCGCCGTTTGGCATTTGGCCAACTCGCCGACCACGTAAGTGACCTTGGTCTTGAAAGTCGTATCACCGGTAGCGGCGGCCATTCGGGATGCAGCGGACAGGTAATGGCCAAGCATGTGCCCTTGAAGGAAGTCGGTATCCCATCCCTTGTAGCCGCTCGTGGCGCCGCCGGCCTGGGGCACTTTGGCCAGGTTTCGGTATTCGTAGAGCAATTTGTCCACGTCGAGCGAGGCCAAGGTCCCGGTGCGATGCAATTCCTGTCGATCGTAGAAAGGACTGCCGGACAGCAATCGGACATGAGCAGCGTCGACCATTTGTACCGGGCCAGCGGCCATAGAGCCGCCAGTCGCGGAAATGCCGCCAGATCCCGATGTGCCGCCACCTAAAGCACCACCTTTCGCAGTCACGCCCCCGGTTGGCCCTGCGCCACCAGCGCCCGAAGCTCCGCCATTCGCAGGTGCTCCGCCTGCGCCTGCGCCTGCACCGCCCATCGTCGCAGCACCACCAGAGCCTCCCGCACCGCCCTCGCCACGAGTTCCGCCACTGACTAAAGCGCCGCCCTGGCCCGATGAACCGCCGGACGTGGACGAGCCTCCGACGCCGACTTTGCCACCTGAGCCGGCTCTACCGCCACCGCCGACTGAGGCGCCGCCAGCCCCGCTGTGGCAATGTGCTAGCAAGCAGCAAGCAGCCCCGAGCGGTAGGAGACACCTATTGACCTCCACGATCCTTCTCATGCATTTTGTCCTCGCCACTCGGGCGCAACCTAACGTAACCGCCCGCGGTCATCGTCGCTAACGCAGCCAGTCCAAAGAAAAAAAACGGCTGCTCGACTGGTCCGGGGAGATAATCTACCGCTCGGCGGCTGATGTCTATTGTTGAATCCCGGTTGATCTGCACGGCAAAGTGCGCGAGCGAAAAAGGTCCACCTGTTCGCATCGGCGCACACTGCGCAACAAGTCATCGCCAGCGCGACCGATAGTTGATAGAAATGACAAAACCGATTCGTCGAAACAATTACAACTAGCACCGAACCGCGCGTGAAGTTCTCTTTCAAAGCCACAGCAGGCGGGACCAAGCGGAGCGCGCGGGCGATGCCGAGAAATAGGCACTCAGAAGTTCTCTAGCTCAGGGAGTTCACGATGTCGTTTTGCCCCGCCTCGCGTACCATAGTTGCAACGCTGGTGCTCTTCGTCGGCGCTTGCTCGTCCAACACATCAAGCAACGGAACGGGTGGGACCGGATCGGGCGGTTCCTCCAGTGCCGGAGGAAAGACGGCTGGAGGCGGAACCACCGGTTCGGGTTCGGGCGGGCTGAACAGCTCGGGCGGGCAATCAGGTTCGGCCGGCGGCGCTACCAACTCCGGCGGAACCAGCACGGCTGGCGGAGCGACGAGCAACAGCGGGCAATCGGGTTCGGCGGCCGGGGGCGCTTCGAGCAAAGGCGGAGGCAGCGGCACGTCCGTTAGCAATGGCGGCTCCGGTGCCGGAGGTTCCAGCGCAGTGGACGTCGACGCTGGTCCACACCAGGCTGCCTACTACGTGTCACCGACCGGCAGCGATGACAACCCAGGGACGGTGAGCGCGCCATTTCTGACCATCACCAAAGCGCGCGATACGGTGCGCACGATCAACTCGAATATGACCGGGGATATCTACGTCTACCTGCGGGGCGGCGACTATCGGATCACCAGCCCCATCTCCTTTGAAGTGAAGGACTCGGGCTCTGGCAACTACCGGATCTACTACCAAGCCTACCCCGGCGAGACGCCCGTCATCAACGGCGCGACCAAGGTCACGGGGTGGACCGCGAGCAGCGGCGGCGTCTACAAGGCAACCCTCGCCCGCACGACGAAGCTCCGAAACCTCTACGTGAACGACCAGCGAGCCCTCATGACCAGCAAGGTGGTGTCCGCCAAAGGTTCGCAGGGAACCTATTCCGTGACCACCGGACAGGCCGATTGGGCGTGGGCTAGCGGCAGCGGCTTCGACGGGGTCACGTACAGCACCTCGGATGTGCCAGACATCACCAGCAACAAGGACGACCTCGAGATCGTCAACCAGAGCACGTGGAACGAGAACATCGTGTGCACCAGGGATGTGGTCACTTCCGGCAGCAATCGGGCGCTGATGTTGCAGCAGCCCTACGGAGCCATTGCCCAGTTGCCCGGCTGGGGCGCCGCCTTCGTTGCCAGCGGTTCGCACGAGATCTTCAACGTGCAGGCTTGGCTGACGTCGCCGGGACACTTCTACTTCGACAAGACTGCTGGGACGCTCTACTACTATCCCCGCTCGGGCGAGGATATGAGCACTGCGGACGTCGAGGCACCGGTAACAGAGCAGCTGCTGCTCATCAACGGAACTTCGACCACGAGTCGGATCAAGAACCTCACCTTCCAGGGCATCACCTTCGCCAACACGGACTACAACCTTTACAAGGTTGCAACTTCCTACGGCAAGTCGAGTGTCCAGGGCGATACGGTCTACATCGCCTACGGTACGGGTAACTACCACGACTGGCAGTACGAGATCATCGACACGTTCCCCTCGGCAATCAACGTCAACAGCGCCGATTCGATCGACATCGTGGGCAACGTGGTCAAGCACAGCGGTGATGACGGAATCTCGATGATCAACGACGTCATCAATTCCAACATCATCGGCAACTACGTCACCGACATTGCGGGAAGCGGAATAACTATCGGTCATCCGACGCATGTCTATCTGACGAGCAACGGGGCTCACGAGAAATACCCCGCCGGGGTGAAGGGTATTTGCACCAAGATCACAGTAAACAACAACCTCGTGTACAACGTAGCCACGCTGCGCGGGTTCGGCGGGCACGCGGGAGTCACGGCTTTCTTCACGGATACGCTCACGTTCACTCACAACCACATCCACACGTGTGCCTACAACGGCATCAACTTGGGATGGGGATGGCGAAACTTCAACGGCGACAGCAGCTCGGAATTCCCAGGTAACCCCTCCGCCACGGCCAAGAACAACACCTGTAGCAACAACCGGTTCACGAACATGATGGTCCGATTGCATGACAGCGGGGCGGTCTACACCATTGGGCAGAATCCGGGGACGGTCATCAACGAGAACTACGTCAAAGGGATTCCCAACAACTCGTCAGGACCCACCTATGGTCTGCACAACGACGAGGGGAGCGCGTACATCACCGAGAACGACAGCGTCCTCGATATCGACCAAGGCGTCACGTACACCATCAACTGCGAGGACTACGGAGCGAAGCACGACCTGACTATTTTGAGGACGTACGCAACCGTCAACAAGATGGGAAAGAATCCTCCAACCAGCACGATCGACACGCCCATCGTGGTTTCCGATGCCGTCTGGCCGCTGGCACAGTACACAATCGCTGCAAAGTCGGGTGTCGAAGATAAATACGAAAGCCTCATCCCGAGCAACGTATTACCCGTCCAGGATTATGTGTTCCCGGCAAGCTGCGCAGCTTCGCCCGGCGCGGCCAGCATTCCCATCAGGAGCACCGGAAATTCGTCGAACGCCGTCTGGTT
>CAZTTW010000461.1:0-4551 GCA_964616265.1 uncultured Myxococcales bacterium
ACTCCGACCTGAACTTCATGATCCCCGAGCTGATCGACTTCATCGACTACAAGAAGGGTCCGTTCTACGCAGAGGTGGGGGATTTCTCGGGCGCGGGGGCGGCGGATGTCCACCTGGTCAATAGGCTGCCGCAGGGGACGCTCAACCTGCAGAGCGGCGAATACGGGTTTGTGCGCGGACTGGTCGCGGCGTCGCCGAAGCTGGGCCCGGGAACGCTGATTTACGCCGTCGAGTACAATCACTACGACGGGCCGTGGGTGGTGCCCGAGCATTCCAACCGCTACAACGGACTCGTGCGATACTACTGGACCCAAGCGAAGGACGAGCTCAGTCTTACCGCCAACTTCTATGCGGCCCCGAACTGGCATTCCACCGATCATATCGCGCAGCGGGCGGTGGACCAGGGACTCATCACCCGTTTCGGAACCCTCGACGCTTCGGACGGCGGCGACACGGCGCGAGGCGCTCTGTCGTTCCATTGGCTGCACACCCACGACAATGGCACGACGTCGCTGACTCTGTACGGGTTCTACTATCGGTTCGATCTCTTTTCGAACTTCACGTACTTCCTCGACGATCCTACCAATGGGGATCAATTCGAACAGATCGATCGGCGCTACGTCGGCGGCGCAGATCTCAAACGGATCTGGAATCAGATCTGGTTCGGCAAGGACGTTCAGAACACGCTCGGCTTACAGATTCGCAACGATTACCTGCCGTGGTCGGGTCTCGACCATACCCGAGCGCGACAGGTGATAGGCGTTTCAATCGACGACCGAATCGAAGAGTTCACGACCGGTCTGTACGCACACAATCAGATACAGTGGACTAGCAAATTGAGAACCCATGTGGGGATCCGCGCGGATGTCTTCGCGGTGGACGTACACAGTAGCGCCCCTCTGAATTCTGGCAGCGCGACCTCCGGGATTGTCAGCCCCAAGGCGAGCATCATCGCTGGCCCGTGGAAAAAGACCGAGCTGTATCTGAGTGTCGGCACAGGGTTTCACAGCAATGATGCCCGCGGAGTGACCGCCACCGAGAGCGCCGCGGCCCTGGTGCCGCAGTCCAAGGTACCCTTGCTCGAGCGGACCGAGGGTGTCGAAATAGGAACCCGTACCTCCATCTTGCCTGGGCTGGTCAGCACGCTCGCGCTCTGGTACCTGAAGTCCGACTCGGAGCTGACTTTCGCGGGAGACCGTGGCGATACGGAAGCTACGGCCGCAAGCCGTAGATATGGCGTGGAATGGGCCAATTCTTACAAGCCGCTGCCGTGGCTGACCCTTGCCGCCGATGTGGCGCTGACCCACGCGCGCTATGTCGAGGGTCAATCCGGGCTCTACATTCCGAACTCCATTCCCATGGTCGTGTCGGGCGTCGCGACCGTGGAGTTACCCATGGGCCTCTTCGCCAGCGCGCGCGTCCGCTCGCTCAGCTCGCAGCCCCTTATCGAAGACAATAGCGTACGCCAGCCAGCGTTGACCCTCGTGGACGCAAGGGTCGGCTACCGCTACCGCAGATACGAGTTGGCCATCGACGGGCTCAATCTCCTCGATACGAAAGGCGACGACATCGCGTACTACTACCAGTCGCGCCTTCCCGGCGAGCCCAAAGACGGAGTGAGCGACGTGCACTTTCATCCTACCGAACCCTTCGAAATTCGTGGCGGCGTCACAGTACACTACTAGGGCAAATGGCGTCGCACCCTTCAACCGCAAGCACTGCCTCGGGGCGCGCCTCGCTCGCGGTCAGCGTCTCGCTCGGCGCTCACATTCTTCTGGCCGGGCTGGGGACGCTGGTACTGGCGGGCCCGATCGAAAGGCATGCCAAGGTCAATGCCGTCGAAGTGCAGCTCGTCGAGCAGAGCAAAGAACGCCCGCCCGCGGACCAGCCGGCTCGAGTGCCGGAACCAGCTCCTTTACCGGCCTCGCTCGCGAAGCATCACGCGAGCCCCTCGCAGGTGCACCCGAGCGCGGCGCCTCCACGCCCAATCCAAACCGCCACCCTGGCCCCTGAAAGTCCGACGAACGCAGGTGAGGTAGCAGTGCCCAGCACCGTGGCCCCGCTCGCCCGCGAAGAAGTCCGCGAGCCATCTCCTACCGCGACGCCAGGCCCGGCCGTGGCTTCGGCGCCCAAGCCAATCAAGATCGTGGCAGTCCCGCGCTACCGCAACAATCCTGCGCCCGAGTATCCCGCCGCCGCCAAGCTTCGACGCGAAGAAGGCGAGGTGCGGCTGAGTGTCACGGTCAGCCCGGACGGCCGGCCGCTATGGGTTTCACTCTTGCGAAGCAGCGGACATGCGCTGCTCGATCAGGCTGCCATCGATGCAGTCGAGCGATGGACCTTCGAACCCGCACGGGCCGCCGGGGAGCCCGTCGAAGATCGCGTGATTGTCCCCGTTCGATTCTCGCTGTCGCGGCAGTAGCGCGCGTTCATGCCACCGCTGTCTAACCGCGGATCAATGATTCCTCCGCCAGTGCTTGCAGTCGGCCTTCGAGAAAGCGTCGCTCGATCCCGTTCTGCTTGAGACGAAGCGCGTGGCGGTAGCTCTCTGCCGCTTCGGCGTTTCGCCCCAGCCGGCGAAGGAGATCGGCGCGCGTCGCGTGCCAGGGCTGGTAGTCGGCGAGGTCGGCAGCTGCCTCCTCGACGAGGACCAAGCCGGCCTCCGGTCCCGCCGCCATGGCCACGGCCACCGCACGGTTGATCGCCACGACCGGCGACGGGTGCAGGGCGAGAAGACGATCGTAGAGCCCGACGATTTGCAGCCAGTCGGTTTGCTCGGCCGACGTCGCCTCGGCGTGCACCGCCGCAATCGACGCCTCGATGGCGAAGGATCCGGCTGCGCCTCGCCGCAGGGCGCGCCCGAGCAGGGAAAGGCCCTCGCGAATCCGTTCGCCATCCCAGCGGCTGCGATCCTGGTCGGGCAGCAGCACCATGTTGCCGTCTCGGTCGACCCGCGCGTCCCGGCGGGCATCGACGAGCAGCATGAGGGCCAGCAGCGCTTCCAGGTCGGCGCTGGGCTCGGTGAAGAGCGGCAGCAGGACCCGGGCCAAGCGGATCGCTTCGTCGCACAAGCCCTGGCGCAACAGACTCTCGCCCGCGCTCGCAACATAGCCTTCGTTGAAGACTAGGTAGAGGACGGAGAGCACGCCATGCAGGCGGTCGGGCAAGTCCGCCGCGGTCGGCACGGCGTAGGGAACGGCCGCCTCGCGAATCTTGGCCTTGGCACGCACCAACCGCTGGGCCATGGTCGTCGTCGGGAGCAGGAAGGCACGGGCAATCTCCTCGGTCGTGAGGCCGCCCAGCGTGCGCAGGGTGAGTGCGACCTGCGCCTCCAGCCCGAGCGCCGGGTGGCAGCAGGTGAAGATCAGACGCAGGCGCTCTTCGGGAACCACGGCATTTTCCTCCGCGTCGTCCACAACCCCGAGCGCCGAGCCGGACGCGCTCGTCTCGACGGCGTACTCAGCCATTTTCTGGGCGTGCAAGGAACGCTGCCGAAGCTTGTCCAGCGCCTTGTGCCTTGCGGTGGCGTAGAGCCACCCCTGCCCGTTGTCGGGCGGATCGGTCTTCCACGACTCGACCGCAGCGGCGAAGGCCTCTTGCAAGGCCTCCTCCGCCACGTCGAAGTCGCCCAGCGCGCGGATGAGCGCCGCCAACAGACGGCCCCAGTCCGCGCGGTATATCTGGGCCAGGTGGATCACGAAAAAGTCATGATCGGGCGCACCTCGATACTGCCGAAGCGCGCGGCCGGGATCTTGCCGGCCATGGTGATGGCCTCGTCGAGATCGGCGGCGTCGATCAGATAGAAGCCACCGAGCTGCTCTTTCGTTTCGCCGAAGGGACCATCGGTGGTCAAGCGCTTGCCATCGCGAACGCGCACCGTGGTCGCCGTCTTGGTCGGCTTGAGGGCGTGTCCGCCTAGGATCTTCGACGCAAAGTCCTTGCCGAGCTGCTGGTACTCGGCCATTTCCATCGGGTCGTAGCCCTTCTCGTAGCGCTTTTCGTTTTCGTAGATGAGGAGGAGGTACTTCATGGTCAACCTTTCCAGTGCTCTTGCGGCACTATGTTTCGATTCACCAAGAAGTCGATCGGAGCGTGGTCAGATCGACAGCCGACAAGAAAATTCTTCACTTCGGGTCCACGTCGGCCCATTCAACACGCGAAAGTCGTGGACGACGGTTGGTGGAGGGCGAGCCCTAGATTGAGAACAACGGCCATTCGTCTTTGGCGCTAAGCGCTCTACACGACCGCAAACTGGGACCTGTTTTGTCCTTAAATATGCTTGCGCTGTGCCACCACCGGCAGCACTTCTTCCGCGCGCGCCTGCAGGGACACCACGCCCGGGATTCTCGCAACCGCGGGATCGATGGACAGCACCGGCACACCCCGACCGAGCGCCGCGCGCAGGATCAGATCGGTCACTCCGACGGAGAAGGACGTTCCCACGAACAGCACAGCGTCGCAATCCGCGGAGGCCTCGAGCACGCGCGACCACTGGTAGTCCTGGTGGCTGTCGTAGTACTCGTCGAACCACAGCACGTGCTGTCGCAGGAT
>CAZTTW010000462.1:0-4548 GCA_964616265.1 uncultured Myxococcales bacterium
TGGTGGTGCCGATATCGAGTCCAACGATGATGTCGGAGCTTCGTCTCGCCATGTTTCTTGCCCGTCTGCTAGTCGTTGCGCGTTTGCTTTTTCGAGTTCTTTTCCAAAGTCAGCTTCGCCGGCGCAGGAGCGTCGGCGTTGCGAAGGAGCACGGGGATCTTGCCGCTTTCGGGAAGGTCGAGATGCACGATCCGGATTTCTTTCGCCACCACAGATTCGAGGATCTGATCGAAGAGCGCCAATTTTTTGCTGTAATTTCCCCGCCCGAGGCGAATCTCGGCGCCGCCTTCGAGCAAAAAGAGAGAGAAACCGAACGACGGATCGATGGCCACCTCGCCCACCATCGGTCGGGTCGGTCCCTCGCGGTACTGGCGCAAGACGGCCAGGGCTTCGCGAAAGGCCGCTTCGCTTACCTCGCGAATTTCGGCGTAGCGTGCGCGATCGATGCCGGTGAGCACGGGCAGGCCATAGGCCTCGTCCATAGCGGCGCGCTTGAACGGACGGCCCGACTCGTCGATGAGATAAAGTCCCGACAGCGCTGCCACAGCAGCTGCTCGACGCTCGTCCACCTCGACCACCAGGGTCGAGGGCAACTGGCGGCTGACGCGCACCTTCGCTGCCCATGGATGCCGAGCCACGTTGGCAGCCACCTCATCCGTGTCGACGGCTAGCAGCTTGTCGCCCACGGAAACACCGGCCAGCGCCAGCATGTCATCGGATCCGAGATGCGCTGTTGGCACGTACTCGACCGTGCGAAGCTGAAAGCGCGGCGAGCTCACCAGGTGACGAAAGCCGATGCGCCCACCCCACCCCGCTGCGACAAGCACTGCCATCAGCAGCGCCAGCTTGGCCGTCACGCGCGCAAAGCGCATCGTGGCCCGGCTCGCTTTGCTCAAAGCGTTTGCCATCGCGGTACCAAGGCTGACCTTCTGGATGGCGACCCGACGGTTTCGCTTGCGACGACGGAGAAGTCCGCTGCGCGGAGCTTCGATCTCAAGAGCGCTGTTCATGCGCGTTTCCAGCACCTCGAGCCCGCACATGCGCTCGCCGCCGGAAAGCCGGCCGCCGTTCGAAGATGCTCGCCCTTTTCGCGCACGTAGCAACGATCGCCCGGCGCGCGCGATCCACCAAATTTTCTATATGTTTGGATCAGCGTCCGAGGCGCGCTAGCACTTCGGCGGCGACTTGCGTGATGTCGCCTGCGCCCAGGGTCAAGAGCAGGTCGCCGCGGCGCAGGCGAGTGGTCAGCTCATCGGCAAGCCCTGTGCGTGGGCCGTAGCTGGCTTTCGCGCCGGACGGAAAGGTGCCCAGCACAGCGGAAATATCGACTCCGGAGATGGGCAGCTCGCCCGCCGCGTAGATGTCCGTCAGCACGATTTCGTCGGCGCCTGACAACGCCGGTGCGAAGTCGGCCATCAGATCCTTGGTGCGCGTGTAGCGATGGGGCTGGAATGCCACCACCAGGCGCCGACCGAAAAGCTTGGCCGCCGCGATGGTCGCCTTGATCTCCGTCGGGTGATGGCCGTAGTCGTCGACCACGAGCACGCCCGCCGTCTCGCCACGCACCGAAAAGCGGCGATCCACGCCGCCGAACCCGGCCAAAGCCTCGCACGTGACGTTGAACGGAACGCCGAACACGTCGGCCACGCAGAGCGATGCCAGCGCATTTTGCGCGTAGTGAACGCCGGGCATGCGCACGATGACTTCGCCGCGCAGCTGGCCGCGCACCGAAACCTGCAAGCACGTGCCCTGCGCGTCCGCCGACAAAATCTCGCCGCGGTAGTCGCCGGCGGACAATCCGTACGTCACGTGCGGCTTGACCAGCTCGGGCAAGAGCCCCGCTGCCGTCGGATTGTCGGCGCACACCACGACCATGCCGTAGAACGGAACGTGGTTGGCAAAATCGAGAAAGGCCGTGCGCAGAGCCGCCTCGGTTCCGTAGTGATCCATGTGCTCGCGGTCAATGTTCGTGATGACCGCGACCATGGGCAAAAGATGGCTGAACGAGCCGTCCGACTCGTCGGCCTCGGCCACCAGCGTCTCGCCCTGGCCGAGCCGCGCATTCGATCCGAAAACCTTGGCCTTACCGCCGATCACCACCGTCGGGTCCAACCCGGCGTGCGCCAGGATGGTGGCCACCATCGTGGTCGTGCTGGTCTTGCCGTGCGAGCCGGCGACGGCAACGCCGTCCTTCATGCGCATCAGCTCGCCCAGCATTTCCGCCCGAGGAATGACCGGAATGCCGCGCGCGCGAGCCGCAACCACTTCCGGGTTGTTGGATTTCACCGCGCTCGAAATGACCACCACGTCGGCATCGCACACCTGCTCGGCGCGATGGCCAACGCAGATGCGTCCTCCCAAGTTGGCGAGGCGCCGAGTCGTATCGCTCTCACGCTGATCGGATCCGGAAACCGCGTACCCGAGGTTCAAAAGAACTTCGGCGATACCGGACATGCCGATACCGCCGATTCCCACGAAATGAATTGCTACGTCGCGCTTCTTGAACATGGCAGTCGGTCCTCGACCGACCGACGAGAATTTCTACTTGCCCGTCACGCCTTCGAGGCTCGGCAGCTCGGAGAGGTTCGGCTCGACGACGATTTCGATGCGGCGATTCTGCTTTTGTCCCTCGGCCGTCCCGTTGTCGGCGGCGGGATCGTATTCGGCGTAACCGGCGGCGCCGACTTGGCTCGGCTTCATGCCGTTGTCGATGAGCAGCCGCACGACTTCGACCGCGCGCTGAGTGGACAGCTCCCAGTTCGACTGGAAGCGCTTGGTCTTGATGGCCAGGTTGTCGGTGTGGCCCGCCACCAGGAAGTGGCGATCCATGGTCGCCAGAATCTTGGCCACCTTGGCGATGGCGTCCTTGCCTTCCGGCTTGAGCTCGGTCTTACCCGAATCGAACAAGATGTCGTTCGGCAACACGAGCAACATGCGGCCGTTGCGGACCGTAACCTTGATCTGGCCGGCGTCGACCATCGAGCGCAGCTTCTCGGCCAGCGAACGGAACATGGCCGCACGTTCGTCAGCGATCTTCTTCTGCTTCTCCAGCTCGTCGAGCCGCTTCTGCAAGCTGTCCATGCCGGCCGCCAGCTGGCCTGCCTCGTCGGCCTTGCCTTTGCCATACGCCTTGACCTGATCCATCTGCTTCTTCAGATCGGCAATCTGCTTGTTGAGCTCGTCGACCTTGGCCTGAAGCTTGGCGTTCTCCTGACTTAGGGCATCCTTTTCCTTGACGGTTTTGGCGAGCTCAGCCTCTTTGGCTTCGAACGTTCCCGAGGTGACACAAGCAGTGCCCAGCAGCGAGCCAGCCAACACGAATACTGCGAGCTTCATGGTGTTTCTCACGTTCATCTCCTCCGTCACGAAAAGGATGGAATCTGTGCCCGCGAGGGCAGCGGCATACTAACGCTTGTTGCTGGGGATCGGTAGTGCGGCGTCGCCATGATTTCGCCTATGCTGCGCCGGATGAAGCTCGTCACTCGATCCTACGTCGCTGCGCTTCTGGCATCAGCCGGTCTGGGTTGCGGCAGTAACACGTCTTCGTTCACGGAAAGTCAACCCGACGGCGGAGGCACATCCAGCGAGGCGAGTGTCCCCGAGGTGGAATCGGCGGACGCGCTTGCGCTCGATGCGGCCCTCGCGGCGAGCGACACGACGACGAGCGCCGCGGTGGATACGGGTTGTAGCGGTTGGACGACGCTCAAGCGCTTGCCACCCGCCGAGCTGGCGGCCCTGATGGCGACGAGCGATCCCATCGTCATCGACGTGCATGTTCCTTACGGAGGCGACATCCCCGGCACCGATACTTCCATTCCCTACGACCAGGTCGACGCCATCGAAGCCTACCTCCACGACGACCATTGCGCGGACGTGGTGCTCGTGTGCATGAGCGGCAGCATGAGCCAGTCTGCCGGCAACGAGCTCGTCAAGCGCGGGTACTTGCGCGTGCGCGATCTCGCCGGCGGCATGCTGGAATGGCAAGCCGCCGGCTATCCCTTCCTCAAAGATGGCGGGACCTAGGGCCCGTAACGGTCCTCAAAGATGGCGGGACCTAGAGCCCGTAACGGTTCAAGCCTTCGCCCGGCGCGCGCGCTTGGGCTTCTCTTCGCCGTCGGTGCCGAGGCCCGCCAGATACGAGGAATGCTTGAGCGACGAGCCCATCAGATCCGTGAGGTTGCGCGACGCCATGAAGACACGCACCTGATGATTCACGTGCGTCAGCAAAGCGCCGAGAGCACACCCGCCGAACAAGCACTTCTTGCGCCCAAGAAGACATTTGCAGTCCGACATCGGCCCGTCCATGGCCTCCAAAATTTCAAGCAGCGAGATCTTCTCCGCTACTCGCCCCAAGACGAAACCGCCGCCGGGACCACGCCGCGAGGTCAGCAATCCGACCTTCACCAGCCGCTGCATGACCTTCGACAGGTGTGCCTCGGACACGCCCTGCTCGGTGGCAATTTCGCCCACTGAATGATTCACAGTACCCTTCGAGCGCGCGATATGAGCCATCGCATGGATCGCTAAGTTCGCCGCATCGGAAATCCG
>CAZTTW010000463.1:0-4542 GCA_964616265.1 uncultured Myxococcales bacterium
GGTCTGCTCCCAAACGGCTCAAGTCCGTCAGCGGCCGATACCGCGACAACCTACATCCCCTGCCCGCGGCTTTGCATATCAATATTGCGAAATGTCGAGCCGCTGATCGATGAAGGCGCGCTTGCTTGCGCGGCCGCACGCCAGCTTGTCGACGCGGGCAATGTCGAACACGATCTTGCCGCCGGTGCGCGTGGTGAGATCGAGCGCAACGCGACGAGCATCGTCCTCGGTTCCGCCAGGGCTCGAGACGTAGCGTATCGTCGCCTTCCCCACGGACTCCTGGAGGAACTGGTATTCCTCGATCCCGGTAAAATACCGCGGACTATCGGGGGTGAAGTCGATGGTAACGACGCGGTGACGGTCGGAAGAGATTAGAAAGTCCGGCTTCCGGCGTGGTGTGATGTGCCGCACTTTCAGTCGCTGGCCATTGGCATCGGACGGCCGTTCCACCAGGGTCGCCCGATCCTCCGTATCATAGCGAATTAACGGGCTGGCGAAGGTGAGCAGTCCGGTGCCGACCAGGCGCCCTTCCACTCCGGGTTCGGTGATGGGTTGGCCCTCGGAGTCGACGAGCTCAGCAACGCCGTAAAGCGGATCGAACGCGTAGGTCCCGGCATCGTCGGTCTCGCGCGCAAACAGCGCCTTTTCGCTGAGCCCATAGAAATTGGCGATGGGCACCGGCCCCAGAACGGCAGCGATCAACGCCCGCTGATGCGGATAAAGCGGCTCCGAAATCGGCAGAATACCCTTGAGCGGGCGGCGCAGACTGCGGCCGAGGCGGCTCATGTGCCGGCACATCAGCTCAATGGCCGACGGATAGCCGTAGAGATAGGTAAGCCCGTGACGGTCGATCAGGTCGATGTAGCGGCCGACGTCGTCCGGCGTCATCGGATAGACCGAAAGGCGCAATTCGCGCAGCGCCGGTTCCCATTCGGTGGTGCGCCGCCCGTCACTGTTGAGCCCGAATCCACGCAGCACGACCTTGGGCATACCCTCGCGAAACCCGACCCGGCTCCACGCGTCGTAGACAAAGGCCATCTCCCGGGCGCTTCGATCGCGGTCGAGATAGAAGGTGAAGGGCCGCTCGCCGTTGGAGCCGCTGGTATCGCCGAAGTCTGCTTTCGATTTCGGTACCGTCAGAAGCGCGTCGCCTGCGGCACGAAGGTCTTCCTTGCGCAGTACCGGCAAGCGCAGGAGGTCGCTCGGTATCACTGAGCTGAGGTCGAGACGCGAGCCCAGATGCCGATCGAAGAGGTCCTTATAGAACGGGCTTTTGCCGTAGGCGATCTGCATGAGAGCGCGCAGATGCGCGAGGTGCAGCTCCAATGCAAATCCGGGGTCTGCGTTGGCCCGCGCGATCCGCTCCCGCCATCGCCGATAGGTCCCCCCAAATTTGAGACGCGTCGGGGCAAGGGCCAGGAGTGGGGCCAGCGACCGTCGAACTGGGGCCGGGCTTCGCACATACGCCCCTCGTGCCGTGTCCATGAGCGTCATAGCAAACTTCCTCCCCCAAGCGCCGCGATATTCTGGCCGAGGCGCGGCAAATGCAATTACAACTACAACTTAGTTCTATTCGATGAATATATGACCCAGGTGGATTGTTACGTCCATTCGGCAACCCGACGAACGTCTGCCTCGCCTTATTGTTAATATGCACCGGTTTTCAACCGTCGCGGTTCGACGAGGACCCAACCCGAGGGCGTGAGCAACCGGCTGGAATCGGGACTTCCGCCTGACCGTAGGCCGCGCCCGATGACCCGTTAAGCATTCGCGTTCACCCTCCTTGGAGAGCACAAAGACTTGGAAGGGGCGATTGTCCTAGACCAGTATTACAGAAGCTTCGGAGTGCCGCGATGTCAGCTCCCTCAAACCGTCTCGACTGGGTCGACTGCGCCAAGGGGATTTCGATCATCCTCGTGGTGATGATGCACTCCGCTTATGGCGTGGGAGACGACCTGCACGGCACCGGCGTCCTCAACTGGATCATCGGCTGGGCGACACCGTTCCGCATGCCGGAATTCTTCATGATCTCGGGACTGTTCCTTGGCGAGGTCATCGCGCGTCCATGGGCACGTTATGCCGACCGCCGCGCCGTACATTACCTCTATTTCTACTTTCTCTGGGTGATCCTGCAGGTCCTGTTCAAGGTCGGGCTCGGCACCGGAGATCTCAAGCAAGCGGGGTCCGACATCATGGGCTCGTTCGATGGGTCGTATGGCGTGCTGTGGTTCATCACCATGCTCGCGCTCTTCTCGGTGACCACCAAACTGCTCTACACCCTGCGCGTGCCGCATTGGGTCGCCTTCGCCGGCGCTGCCGTACTCAACCTGCTGCAGATCACCTCGGGCGTCGGTGCCATCGACCATTTCACGATGTATTTCGTCTACTTCTATGCCGGCTATGCCTTCGCCCCAGTGGTGTTCCGGATCGTCGCATGGGGTCAGGCGCACGTCTCGCTCACCATCGTCGGCCTCCTGGCTTATGCCCTGCTCGAAGGCTTCCTGGTGTTTGGCGGCGGCTCGGAGTTGCTGCCTCGAGGCCTGCAGATGGGATACGCCTCCAACCCCTTCATCCACCTCTCGCTTGGCTTCTGTGGCTCGATGCTGATCTGCCTGACGGCGTCGCTCCTGGTCCGGGTGCCGTGGATGAACTGGCTGCGCTGGCTCGGGCAGCACTCGATCGTGGTCTACCTCAGCTTTTCGATCCCGATGGCCGCGACCCGGACGTTGATCCTCAAGACGGGCGCGCTCCACGATGTCAGCACTGTGAGCGTCATTGTCTGGCTCGTCGCGCTGGCGTCCTCGCTCGTCCTTTACGGGCTGGTGCAGTGGTCGGGCTACGGCAAGTTCCTGTTCGAGCGGCCCGCCTGGGCGCACATTCCGGGTACTCCCGGCAGCGTCAACTACAGGCCCGCGCAGGTCGCGGCGGAGTAAGTCTTCCGCCGGATGCTAGCCAAGGTGTCCGCAGACCGAAGCGGAGATCGGCGCCCCGTTGTTCAGGCGCGCCCTCAAGGGCACCGAGCTGACGCCCGTGGGGCAAGCGTTCATCGATCATGCGCGGGCAGCCCTGCTGCAGGCCGATGCGGCACTCGCGGCGGCCCGTAAGGCGGCCGCGCCGGCGCGACAGCGCTTCGCGCTCGGCTTTCTGACCGGCCACGAGATCGAATGGCTGGCCCGGGCGCTGCAGTCGCTGCGACAGCTCGCGCCCAGTATCGAGGTCACCGTCTCGAGCCTTTCCTCTCCGGTGCTGGCGGTGGCGGTGACGCGCGGCGAGCTGGACGCTGCCTTCATGCGAGCGGAGAAGAACACCGTTCTGGAGTATCGGACCGTGCGGCGGGAGAAGTTGATGGCCGTACTGCCCGCCAGCCACCGGCTTGCCGAGAGCGCCGAGCTCGTCGCGCGGGACTTCGCCGATCCGGGCTTCATCATGCCGACCCGAACGGCGCCCGTCTTGCGCGACGTCATAGACGACTACGCGAGAGCCGCGAACGTAACCCTTCCCGACGAAATCCAGGCGGAGAACACCGTCGCAGGCATGAGCTGGAGAACATACTCCGGCAGGATGGTGATGCCGCCCGTCGACACCACGAGAGATAGCGCCATCGACACCGCGAAGCCGCTGGCGGCGCCTGCCCCGGCGATCGCCCTTGTGGTCGGCTTCGATCCCGGAAATCTCTTGCCGCTACTCCAACGCTTTCTGCGCAGCCTTCCTCTCGGCGCTGCGTAGTCCCTGGCTGCTCCTCTCAGGGGCGGTCAGCCGCTGCCGGACCCACGCTAGCCACGCCGGTCGTCCCTCAAGAACGTCACGTCCTGGTCGTCGAGAATGGTGGGCTCAGAGGCCGATTGGACGTGGTCCACTCTCACCCAGTCGACCGTACATCCCGCTACGCGCAGCGCGGCAACGATGATCGCCTCGAGGTCGTGCGCCTTGTCGACAATGGTTGGAGTAGTGGTGTCGAGACGCAGTCGGCTGCGTTCTTCCGCCGAGAGTGACGTGGTCTCGGCGCGGCTGTGCAGCGCTTGATCGTCGACGACGGACACTGCCATGTTAAGCACGTAGAGCATGGTTTCAGCCCTCAATGCGTCAGCTCGGCCGAACCTTTGACCATCGCGCGGGGACGGTCATTGCCCACGGCCATCACCTTGCCGCGCGAGGCGGGCCTTGCGACCGGACCGTTGCGATGGCTCCGCCCATCCGTCACCTCGGCAAACTCAGGCCCGTCGCCCCGGGCAAGTTCCGGCCATTCGTTAATGGACAACAGGATGAGCTCGGCGAGACTTCGGATTCCGAGCTTGGCGAGGATGTGGGCGCGATGGACCTCCACGGTCCGAAAGCTGATGCCGAGCTTAAGGCCAATGGCCTTGCTGGTCTCGCCATAGCTCACCAGCCGGATGATCTGCCGTTCTCGCGGGGTAAGACGCGCCAGGCCTCCACTCGAGGTCCTGGACGACGTTTCCGTCGTTGGCGGGCTACCGCGATCTTGCCGAATGTCCATGTCCCGTCTCCGATGCAAAGGTCGCGCTACGACCTGTGATCGAAGAG
>CAZTTW010000464.1:0-4532 GCA_964616265.1 uncultured Myxococcales bacterium
GTGTGCCAGTCGACGAGGACGTAGACGCCAAGATCGATGGCGTGGCGAACGATGCTCTCGACCGCTTTTTTCATCGCCGCTGGACTGCCGAGATATCCGCCCGACTGTTCGATCCCCATGGAAGCGCGAATCACCGACAGCTTCCAGTGGTCGCGCATGAACTGCAGACCAGCGCTGCTCTCGGCGTAGGGCCTGCTTTCCCAGTTGAGCCAGTCACTGCTCACACCCTTGAGTTGAACCGCTGCCCCGTTTTGGTCGACCAACTGAGCGACGCCGCCAGTAGCGCCTCCGTCCATCGCGCCTCCGCCGTCGATGGCGTCCGTGGGGGCGTCAACGCCCGGAGCACTGACAACCCGAAGCTGACCATGCAACGCCACGGGCGAGCCGGCGGGCGCGCTGCCCGGCGCGGGGGCCGTCCAATTTTCATCCGAAGGCGGTGCGGACGCGCATCCCATCAGCCAAGCCGCGGTCAGCGCGGCCGGAAACATCGACGTACTACGACTTCGCATGAAGAGCCTTTCACACTGGGATCGCCGCGCCCGAAGAGGACTGGCTTCCCGGACGGTAAAGAAACCCGTCAGGCCCGTAAAATGGGCAGCAGCGAAAGAGACAATTCTCGATCAGGCGATCGGCTGCGCGTCTTCGACGATGAGATCGGGAATATCCTCGACAACGGGATAAGCCAGGCGGCAGGCTTGGCACACCAGTGCGCTTCCGTCGTCCTTGACGTCGAGGTGCCCCTTGCATTTCGGGCAAGCGATGATCTCCAACAGGTTCGCGTCGAGAGGCATAGCGGTCCCTTATACAACGCCCGTGCGAAGTCGACACAGACATCTCGCGCAGGCGGCTGAAGCGCGGCTTCGAATCTGCCGATGGATCGGCTGTGCGGTCGCATGGCTTGCTCTTGTGCGCCGTCGCAGCGCTTGGCTGCGGCTCGACCTCTGCGTCGGAGAATGGCAAGCAAGCTACGCCTCCCGCGTCCCTTCAGCGCATGGACGTTCCGGCCGCCTTGCGCGGCCTGCGAGTTCGTATTGCGGATGAAGTAGCTATTGTCGTCGAGGGTAGCGCGGATACAGCACTCGCCGACAGCCTCAAAGCGGCGCTGCAGTCCGAGCTGACGGAGCTCGGACTGGTCGTCGTTCGCCCGAACGACAGGAATTTCGACGTCGTCCTACACATCGACACGCGGGTAACGGGCGCCATGCAATACCTGCGCGGCCGCGTGACCATTTCGGCGGAGAAGTCCGGCGTGGCGCTGGCCTCGGGATCCACGGGCCGCGAGCTTCACGCCTCCGACGACTTTGCCACGCTGATGACGCAAAAGGCCATTCAGCAACTTTTGCAGTCCCCGGCCCTGGCCTCGGCGGTCGACCTACGTCCCAAGCACGAAGCCGCGCCGGCGCGAGCAACGGTGGTCGCCAAAGTCACCCGGCCGGTTCGCGATCCTGCCGCCGAAGCCAAAGCCCATTCGAGTCTCGGCACGACCCTCTACAACCTCGGCCGCTTTGCCGAAGCGCTGGCGGAATACGAGGCCGCGTACATGGCCATCCAGGATCCACCGTTCTTGTTCAACGTAGCGCAATGCCATCGCAAGCTCGGCCACAGCCAGGAGGCCCTCGATTCGTACCGCGGCTATCTACGGGTCGCGCCGAACGCGCCGAACCGCGGCGAAGTCGAACGGCGAATCGACGAGCTCGAACGTCACGTCCATGCGGCTCGATAAGATGGGAACCCTCGGAGGGTTCCCATGCCCTTCCGCGACGGTCCGCACAGGTTGAGCTTGGTAGCTAGGCTACGCGGTTGGCTTGAGCTGAAACGGCATGGGCGCACCGGAAGCGTCGTCCCACTCGGCGGCGACCGACTCGACGTGCGCACCAGGGGGCCCCCGGCGCAGGTATTCCAGAAGAAGCTCCAGCTTCGCCGGAATACCCTCCGCCACGACTTCGACCGACCCGCCTGGACGATTGCGTACCCAGCCGGCCAGGCTTAAGCGCCGAGCCTCGTCCAGGGTCGTCACCCGATAGCCGACGCCTTGAACGCGGCCGTGCACGACGGCGTGCAGGCGACGTTCTTTCTCCGGCGCGGACGTCCCCACGGTCGCGACTAAAGCGGTCCTTCGGTGACCTCGAAGCTGATCAGGCTGTTCGGCACAACCGGCAGCTCCTCGAAGCGCGCCACCACGCGGTTCTTGGAATCGATGACCTGCGCCTTGGAGAGTACCGCGTACTCTACCGGCCCTTCGGTCGGTGCGCAGGCGGCAATGGTGCCGACGATCTTTGCCCCCGAATCGAACTCGAAGGTGACCCGGTGACTAACCATATCGCGAATGCTTGCGTAGTCTGACATTGACCTCAATCTTCCAGGCGGAAGTGCAAGAGTCAACCGTCGGATCTCCTTCGCGGCCCTCCTCAAGGTAAGATGGGGCGCCATGCGCTTGAGCTGGGCATACCTCTTTCTTTGCGTCGGGCAGGTTGGCGGCTGTGCCAACCCGCCGCCGGTGTTGACGCGCGTCGACCCGGCGCAAGCGGACAGCGAATCGGACGTTTGGCTGACCCTCGAGGGCGACCGCTTCGTGCCGGCCTCGGCGGTCGACCCGGTGAGCGGGGCGCGAGCATCCAGCATGGATGGCTTTCACGTGCGCATCGGCGCGGACAACGTCTGGGCCGAGCTCGAAAATCTCACCTGGGTCGATATCGGCCATATCAAGGCGGAGCTGTCGCAAGAGGTTGCGCTTGGATTGCCTTCTGGTTCTCCTCTCGACGTGGAGCTGATCGATCCGCGCGGCCAAAGCACGACCCTCGTCGGAGCATTCACCGAGCTCGGTCCGGACGTCACCCCGCCAACCATCGTTTTCCTCAGTCCTTCGCCCGACACTCCCGTGATCGCAGGAATGGACCTGACGGGCTCGATCGTCGCCACGGATCTGCACAACGTCATCAGCCTCCATTGGAAGTACTTGGAAGGCGACACGCAACTCATCGACAACACCTGCGCTCCCGCTACCCTGCCCTGTGCGTTCGACGCCAAGGTCAGCAAGACCCTGAAGCCGGGTGACCGTATTAGCATCCAAGCCGAGGCGGTCGACGGCTCGGCCCAGCACAATTCCGGCCGCGCGACGCTGCCATTTACGCTGCTGCCCATGCCGCTCATCGCAGACATCATGCCCAAACGCGGTGGTACGGCAGGAGGCACCGACGTCGTCATCACGGGCAGCGGTCTGCTCCCCGGAACCCGCGCCTCCGTCGGCGGCGTGGAGCTATTTCCGAGCGGCGGCATCGTCAGCCCCGACCGCTCCTTTTTGAGCGGGCACATGCCCGCCCATGCTCCGGGAAACGCTTCCGTCTCCCTCAAAACCTATGATGTCGCGTCGACCGGCAGCGTAGTTTTCGAGTACGTCGCTCCGCCACAAATCTTGTCCGTCGAACCCAACGGCGGATCCGTCCAGGGTGGCACGGCGGTTTCGATCACTGGGTAAGACTTCAGTTCGTCGACGCTGATCTTCTTCGGCTCGACATTCCAAACCGCCTTGCCCTTGAGCAACCTGCATCGGACGGACAACACCATCGTGGGTTTCACACCGCCCGGCCAAGCAGGCATCACCACGGTCTGGGCCTTCGACGATGCGCTGGGCTTTTCCGCTCTGCCCGACGCCTTCACCTGGAGGACACCGTGAAGCTCCTGCCGAAGTTCGCACTGCTTTCCATCGGCGTCGCCGCGGTGCCATTGGCCATCGCCGGCTATTCGTCCATTCGGGTCAGCCAGGCTGCCCTGCGCGAAGCCATCGAAGGACACGAGGTTCTGCTCGCGCGGCAGATCTCCGAGTACGTTTCGAGCCAGCTCGGCAATTTGCGTTCGACGATGGCGGTCGAGACGCGCATCCTCGACCTGACCCGGATTGGCGGTCGCTTGCCATCGGACGAGGCCCTCCGGAAGTTTCTCCATCTCGTCTACCACCAGAGCGATGACTTCAGCGTGGTGGCCATGCTCGACCGCAACGGAAAGCCCCTGGTGCCGGCGGCCTTCCAATCGACGGCTCCGCGCAACGACATGTTCGGAGCGCATGAAATTCTATCGGCCGACGAGGCCGCCAAGCTGCCCGAGCTGGTTCCGGTCGAACAAACGTTGCGCGAAGGTTCGGCCGTGGGACCCATTCTGGTCGCCGGCACGGGAAGCACGCCGCACGTCGTCCTGGCCGTTCGCTACGAAGGCCAGGCCGAAAGCGAGACACGCGTGATTGCCGCGGCCGTGTCGCTTCGCCGAATCGCCGATCACTTGGCTTCGCTGTCGACGAACGACCGCGACATCCTCCTGCTCGACCGGCAGGCCCGCGTGGTCGTGTCGGGGCGTTCCGTCGGCCCGGCCTCCTTCGAAGCCAAACGCTTCGGCCAAAACGTCGAGGCGAAACTGCCAGAGAACTGGTTCGTCGCGACCTACGACAGCGGCGGTCACCCGGTCATCGGCGCCTACGTGCCGGCTCCCACGTTCATGCTCGGCGTGGTCGTCGAGCGCTGGCTCGACGCAGCCTTGCGACC
>CAZTTW010000465.1:0-4526 GCA_964616265.1 uncultured Myxococcales bacterium
GCTGCCTCGGTGGGGTCTTTGGGCCCTGCCCCCACCTGATCAAGGACCTTTTGCGCGATCTCCTGGGAGCGGATGATGCGATACTGGGTCTGGTAGAATTCGCGCGAGGACGCCCCGAGTTCGATAATGTCCTTCATACCCTCGAGCACCTGTGGCGCTGACGACTCGATGACCAACGAGCAGGTCGCCTCGTAGATTTTGGGCTGCCGTATCGTGTACACAAAGGCGGAGGCCGCACTCACGACCAGGACAGTCAGGATGACCACCCATCGCTTGCGCAGCACATTGATGTAGTGCCGAAGCTCCTTGGCTGTATTGGAACTCTTCGACGGCGATGCTAGTGCGGAATCCATGGAAGGGGTAACGCTAACCCTAAAGAGAGGCCCGTGCAATGATGCGTGGCAGGTGGAAAAGCTTCGGCTGGTGTTGGCGGTTAAAGAACAGCCACGACGAGCCGTCGCCTTTCGTCGAGGGATTCGTCAGTGGTATGGTCCGAGGGAGTGTCTCAGCCCTCTGCTCATCGCTACCATTATTGTCCGCGTTGTGGCTCTCGCCTAGCGCGCGACGAGAGCACCGGGGCGATGGGGCGTCTCTCCAGTTTCTTTTCCTTGCGTGCGTTACGCTGCAAACCCGACTGTGGATGGCACGGTTATCGTTTCTCGCGTCGTCGGTTTCATCGACGCAAACAACGCGCGAGACGCATCTTCTATATCCTCCTTTTCATTGCGGTGACCGCTTGGTCCGTGCGCTACGTCCTGGCGCGACTTGGCTCGGGGCAACCCGGCCCAGTTGACGACGGTATCCAAGAGGTCGAATAGCGAATGCGCTGGATCGCCATCCCAGTGGGGGGAATCGGAACTACACGACGGCGGTTTCTTTGCCGCGGGCTACCCTGAGTTCCTGCTCTTTGCCGAAAATTCTGGTGCAGGCGCTATGAGTCGCTTGGCGCATGTTCTCGACGGTGGATGGGCTGGGCTCCGTCGCGGAGAGAAACTCGACCTTGACGGATGTGGCGTCGGCAATGAAGTCGAAGGCGCCGGGGCGGCAGGCTGCCTCGTTCCAATTCCCGTGCTCGCGCTGGATGGCTACCGAGTCGCTTTCGTTGCGGTAGACCAACGAAAGCCGAATCGCCGCCATGGCGAAAGCCTGGGCCATCCCCTTGAGCTCGAGCCACATGCGCTCTTCGTCGGTAGCACCGGCAAGGCGGTCGAGCTGCCTGCAAGCGTCCATGTCGGCCTGCTAGGCGGCTGAGCGCCGGATTTGGCCGTAGCCCAGTTTTCGGATAGCCACGAAGCCGAGCAAGGCCATGGCGACCAGAATCACAGCGGATTGCAGATTGCTGGCAACGGTCAGCAGCAGCGCGGTGCCGCCAAGAAGAATGCTGGCACCGTAAAGGATCAGTACGGCCTGCCTTTGGGTCAGACCCAAGTCGATCAGCTTGTGATGGATGTGCGCGCGATCGGCGCTGAAAAGGGGTCGATGGCGGAGCGCGCGGCGGAGCATGGCCAGCAGCGTGTCGGCGATGGGCAGACCAAGCGCCACCATGGGGATCAAAATGGCCACGGCGGTGGACGATTTCTGGCTGGTCTGGATCGAGCCGACGGCAAGGACGTAACCGATGAACATCGAGCCGGTGTCGCCCATGAAAATCGACGCCGGGTTGAAATTGTAGACCAGGAAGCCGAGCAGCGAGCCGCCCAGGCAGGCCATGAAAAGCATCATGATGGCGTCGCCGCGCGAGGCCGCCATCACGAAGGTGGTGGCGACCCCGAACAGGCCCACGCCGGCAGCTAGGCCGTCGAGTCCGTCGATGAGGTTCATGGCGTTGACTACGCCGACGATCCACAGCAGGGTGAAGACTAGGCTGAGCGGGCCTAGGTGGACGCCGCCGACGAAGGGCAATGAGAGAACGTCTATCTTGAAGCCAGCGTAATAGAGCAGTCCGGCGATACCGAACTGGATCAGGAACTTCCGACCCGCGCCCGAGCCGCGAATGTCGTCGAAAAGGCCCAGAACGCAGATCGCTGCGCCCCCGAGCAGGAACGCTAGCGCCCTGCGCGAGCTGGCATAGAACTGGCCGCCCACACCGCTGGCTTCGATCAGCAAGGCTAACAGGGGCGCGTAGAAACCGCCGGCAATCGCAATGCCGCCGAGGCGCGGGATCGGTCGACCGTGAATCTTTCGAGCCGAAACGTGGTCGTCGAACAGGCGGCGCTTAAGAGCAAAGCGCCGCACCAGCGGAGTCAAAACGACTGCCACCAGGCAAGCTAGGACGAATGCAACGCCAGCGGTTCGCATGTTGATTCTATGTTGTGGTGACTAACGTACTTTCGGATCGATATGGGGAGGTAGGATACTCTCTTTACTTCAAAGAGTTTCTTGTCGAGCTGATTAGTCCAAGCACGCTTCGTGCCATCGGGCTGTATCCTGGGTTCGCACTATTATATGCGTCACTGGGAATCCGGCGCTACAAATCCCAAGATCGGCGTGTAGCTCGGGTGGCCGCGGGGCTACATCGCTGTGACGCCAGCGACGGCAAGTTCCACGGCAGGCAAGCCCTCCGGTTCCTGGCCCACCAAGCCGGGCGAGAACCGGAGGGTAGCGCTCTCCGTCGGAAAGGGGACCGACTGCTGCCAGGGGCTTCGAGCGCTATGTGTCATGTGCCGAGTTTTGGGTTTGGGGGGTTTGACGGTATGCTGCGCCCTACTCCAATGACTCAGTCCACCTCTCCCAGACGCATCCTCGTCACCGGCGGTGCCGGCTTCCTCGGCTCGCACCTCTGCGAGCGCCTGATTGCCGAAGGGCACGAGGTCGTTTGCCTCGACAACTTCTTCACCGGGCGGCGGGCCAACGTCGAGCACTTGCTCTCGAACCCGCGCTTCGAGCTATTCAGGCACGACGTGGAGCACCCCCTGACCATGGAAGTGGACCAAATCTTCCACCTGGCGTGCCCGGCGTCGCCCGTGCACTACCAGCGCAACCCGGTGCGCACCATCCGAACGGCCGTGCAGGGCACTCTGAATCTGCTCGAGGTCGCGCGCGAGTCGGGAGCGCGCATGATGATCGCGTCCACGTCGGAAGTCTACGGCGACCCGGCCGAGCACCCGCAGCGTGAAAGCTACTGGGGTCACGTGAACCCGATCGGGCCGCGCGCCTGCTACGACGAGGGCAAGCGCTGCGCAGAGGCGCTGGCCGTCAGCTACGCGCGCCAATACGGGGTCGAGGTGCGCATCGCGCGCATCTTCAACACGTATGGTCCGCGGATGCACGAAAACGACGGGCGCGTGGTTTCCAACTTCGTCGTCCAGGCGCTGGCGGGGCAACCGCTGACGGTATTCGGCAATGGCAAGCAGACGCGCTCGTTCTGCTACGTTTCGGATTTGGTCGAGGGCTTCTTGCGGCTGATGGCCAGTCCGCACGGCTGCGACCCCGTGAACCTAGGCAATCCGCGCGAGACGTCCATGCTGGAGCTCGCGACGATGGTATGCGAGATGGTCGGCTCGCGCGCGGGCGTGGTGCACGCGCCGTTGCCGAAGGACGATCCGGTTCGTCGCAATCCCAACATTGCACGCGCGCAAGAGCTGCTGGGCGCCTGGGAACCGAAGGTTCCGCTCGAGCAAGGCCTGAAGGCGACGATCGAGTATTTCCGCGGTCGACAGGCGTAAGGGAGGCTCGGGGCTGCGATAGCGCCCTACGACCGCACCCCAACCGTGGGCATGCCCAGTGAGCGCGCCGCAGTGGCAAGAGCTGCATCGTGAGTTGCCATTGTAATCGCTGCTGCGGTTCGCTCGCGCCAAAGCTGCGCAGTCGCCAGATGGATGGCGTCCAGGGTGCCGAGCGCGGTAGGCAAAGGCTGAGCGGCACGATCCAAAACCGCGCCACCGAGCTCAATCACCGACAAGGTCGATACGATCCCGAAGACGGCTTCCCGCCGGACTGCAATTTCCTTGTCGTGGATGCGATCGGCAATTCGTAGACGGTCCAGCGTGCGAAGGCACTCTACCTGTGTCAGGGCGCTGGTGACTCCTTCCTCGACCACGGACCATTCCGCCAACGCGTCCGATTGCCGAAGCACGAGTCGCAGCAGTACCGAGGAATCAATGTAGAAGATCAACGCTCTTGCCTGTCAGCAAGCAACAGCGACACGACATCCCGCGCGACCTTCAGTGGTCTTGGCAGCTCATAATCCTTGGGCTTGACCGCGCCAACCTTCGGTTGGCGGACGGCCAGGTTAGCGGGTTCAGCCCGGTAGGGCACGATCTGCGCAATGGGTGTGTCTCTGTCCATTACCGTCAAGGCATGACCACGGCGCACCGACCGGAGATGTTCGCTTAGGTGTCCCTTCAGGTCAGCCACACGCACCGATTTCATGACTATAAGATAGTCATAAGTGGACATGATGGCAACACCGGGGACGCGTATCGTCCCCACAGGCGCTTGGACTACTTGTTCTCCGCGCCGGGCGCGCGCAGGATGCTGTCGACTTCCAGAGTCTTCTTGTCGTACTGGATTCTGGCCAGCGCGGC
>CAZTTW010000466.1:0-4520 GCA_964616265.1 uncultured Myxococcales bacterium
CGAAGACGGCTTGGAGGATCTCCAGACGTGGCAAAGTCGAGTCGAATGCTTTGAGAGTGTCTCCGGCCATCGCAGGGTTCAAGGATGAGAGCTGCATTGTCGCGCAGTTTGGTCCGGCTTTCACGACCTATCGCTATCGACCCCACGGCCAGCGTCGCTCTGCGGCGAGCTCCTTGCAAGTAACGCTTTCGAGCGCCTACAGCAGGTGCGCCCCGGCGCTGGGTTCGAAAATGTAAATCTTCGCGGTGCGACCGGTACGCTGGCGATAGCCAACCGTCATCGCCTCGGCGAATTCGGCGACCGTCTCAGGCAGGAGCTGAAAATCGCACCCGCGAGGGTCACGGCCGCTCCCGTAAGGACGAGGGATGTCTGAATTCTTGTCATGGCGCCTTCCTGCCTTTCGGTTGCGGAGCCCTGGCATGCTGTCCTGAGTAGCGACGGATTGTCAATTGGCATGGTCTCTCTAAGGGTAGCCGACTTGGTGACTCGCGGACCGGTCGCCGGCTGCGTCCTCTATGGGCGAGGCGGAGCCCGAGGCGCTGTAGGGCTCTACGTGAGCTCAATTTTCGCTACGCACGACTTTGGACTTTCCTAGGAACCGCATCGCCAAAGCGTCGAGCGAGAAAAGCCCTGCCCCGAAAGCGACCACCACCAAGGCCATGACGATGTAGAGAAACTCGTCGAGAGCGAACAAGTCCGTCAGGCCATGCACATCGTCCCGTTTGGCGGTGATGATGGCGACGGCCATGTTGGCCACGATGGGTAGGGCCGCCAGCCGGCCGGCCAGTCCCACCAGCAAGAGCACCCCGCACCCAAGCTCGGTCAAGGACACCAAGATCGCGTTGGCGTGGGGCATCGGGATCCCGAGCTCGGTGAAGAACGCCGTCACCTTGGCCAAGTCGTGGATCTTTCCCCAGCCGCTCGGGACAAAGACCGCGGCCAGCGACAGACGCACCAGCAGAAGCGCCAACGAGCGCCCACGCACTGCCCACCCGACCACCTTCTCGCGGCAACGTTCGATTCGCTCAATGACTCTCATCCTGTTCCTCCAGTTTTTATGCGGTGGCGGTAAGCAACCCGTCGTCTACCCAACGGGCAAGGAACTGAAACGCGCGCGCAGCTGGGTCGCCGGCGTCGGGTTGGTTTTGCGCAGCTGTCATGACGTCACACAATTCGCCCATGGTCGCGCCTTCAGCCGCCGCTTCGAGCATCGCGGACTCGCCAGCACTGTCGATCACGCGATGTCTGACTTCGAAATCCTGGCGCCAGACCAACAGTCGTTCGCTCCGCGCTTCGGGATGCACCGGCTCGGATAGGCAAGTTGTCCAAATCGCCGACAGTGCGAAAGCCGAATCTAGGATCGCGTGGGTTGGGCAAAGACGCACGCCCATAGTGGCGAAAGCTTCGGGCGGCAATCGCCGTAGACCGACTAAAGTTAAAGGCACGGCGTCGGCGCCATCGAACAGTTCTCTGTGAGTCCGTTCGAGTCGAGCCAACCCGGGCAGCCATGGCCGAGCCAGGCCGAGCGCGTGTTGCACGAGGTATGGAGGCAGACGCGAGCCAGCCTCACGCAGCGACGGGTTTTGCGGCCGATGAGCGAGCAAGTAGTCCGTGATCAAGTCGTGGAAAGCAACATCACCAACCACAGCCACGACCCGCGGAAACTCGTCCCGCAAGACGTCGAGTATTCGGTAGAAGTACATGTTGGCGTAGATGTCGAGTCGCTCGATCGCCGATAGGCGTGCGTCGCCGCGGATGATCGCCTCGAGCTCGGCGGCATCCGATCCGCGGTCAATCAGGCCAGACTCCACCCCGCTGGGCGCCGTGACCAAATCGTAGAACAGTGCCTGAACATGGCGCAGAGATTGGGACTCTGTCCCGGAGCTCTTAGCTGCCATCGGCGGCCATCCGTTCAAGAATCGGAAGAGGGTACTCGCGGGGAGGATCCGTTCGCAACGCACACACTTCGCGTTCAATGGACGCCGCCCTGTGCGATTCGGCCACCAGCTCGGCTAGTGGCGGAATGTCATCGTCGCGCTCGATCAAGGTGGGGACAGCGCCGAATCGTTCGACCGAAGCTCGGAACAGGTCCCAAACCCCTTCGCATACCGGATGATCGTGCGTATCCAGCAAATGGGTACCCTCGTCGCGATGTCCGGCCAGGTGAATCTGACCCACGCGACCGATGGGAATGCCATCGAGGAAGGCACGCGGAGAGAAGCCATGATTGTAGGCGCTTACGAACACGTTATTGACATCGAGGAGAATGCCACAGTCGGTTCGCCGACAAAGCTCGGCCAAGAAATCCCATTCGGTCAACGCCGACTCGACGAACTGAAGATAGCTCGACACATTTTCGACTAGGATTCGCCTGCCAAGTCGCTCCTGGACGCGCGCCACGCGCGAGGCAAGGTGGTCCAGCGCTTCCTCGGTGAACGGAACCGGCCACAGATCGTGCCCCGTATGACCGCCCAAGCTCGACCAGCATAAATGGTCCGACACCCACGCCGGTTCAATCTCGCGGGCGAGATTGTCCAGAGCCTCCAGGTAACGCTCGTCGAGCGGATCGACCGAGCCAAGGGACAGCGATACGCCGTGAAGGACGACCGGCATGCGTTCGCGGACCTTGCGCAAGACAGCCCGCGGATTTCCCCCCAGCACCATGAAGTTCTCGCTGATGACCTCGACCCAGTCGACGGCCTGAGGCTCGGAGGACAAGGCGGCGAAATGCGGCGGCCGAAGGCCGATTCCGTGACCAATGTTCGGGAAGTCGATCATGTCGGTACCCCTGGCTATCGAGACGAGGGAACGGCTGACGAGTCAATTCGCCAATGCGATCAAGGCGGGACAGAACAAATTGAGTCGCCAGCCGCTTCCCGGATGGACTACTTCTTCTCGTCGTCCGACGCAGTTCCCCCCTTGGCCTTGCACGCCTTCTCGGACATGCTCATCCAGCCCTTCCCCTTGCATCCGTTCTGGCCCTTGCAGGCGTTGTCCGCCGACTTGCAGCCGCCCTTTCCTTTGCATGCGTTCACGCCTGCGCAATGAACGCTGCCGTCGGACTTGGCCGAGGCGGTAAACGGGGTTGCGGCAGCGAACAATCCGGCAACGGTAGCGGCTATCAGTACACCTTTGGTGCTCATGTCTGGTTCTCCTTAATATTGGGTAAGCCGGATCGACCGGCGTTGTTGTGAATGAACTGGGTTCCTCTCCTGTACGAACGAGAACCCCAATCGGTTACGCGAATCAGATGCCGGACCGGCGATTTCTTTTCGCTCACGCCCCAATTGTTTGTCTTCGGTGGGCTGGATAGCCCCTCGCAGGGAGCCTTTCGGGCGCGGCGGCCAAGTCGCACGAACGGACAACGCGCTGCGATCGCGCCGACGGGGTTCTGACCGCAATGGAGGATCCCCGTTCCGGGATCGCGCTAGCCACCCGTACGTCCGGCGTGGGAATATGCGGCGCTCAAAAACATGTCCATGCCGAGGAAGCTGGCACCGCCACGGTAGCGACATCGAAAATGCGCGCTCGCGCGGATCTCGGCAGCGGCAAGGTCACGTTCCTCCGATCGGGCACGGCGTGGGAGGTTACGGTTCGACCGTACCAACACAGGCAAGTTGACCAGAGCGAACACATCGGACATCGTGAGCGCGCGCCGCCGAGACGCACAACCGAGGAAAAGACGATCGCCATGAAAACGAGACTATTTAGCGGGCTGCTGCTTTCCCTTGCGGTCCTGACGGCCGCAACCCGACCGACCGCCGCCGAGCCCGCCGGAAAAGAACATGCCGAGGCCAAGAAGCATTTCCAAGACGGCCTCTATCTCGCCGAGAACGGCGCCTATGCGGCTGCTCTGGCCGAATTCGAGCGCGCCTACGAGCTGGTGCCGAGCCGCCTCGTCCTTTTTCATACCGCCCTCGCCTACGTGGCCATGGACAAGCCGGTCGACGCGGTGGAAACCCTGGATGACGTTCTGTCGGCGGATGGCACTCTCGGAACGGAGTACATCGAGCGCGCCAAGGTCGTCAGGCAAGAGCAGCAGCAGCGCATCGGTGAGCTCGACGTAAAGGTGAACCTCCCAGCGACGATCCAAATAGACGGCGAGCACGCGGGCGATGCGCCGCTCAAAGAGCCGCTGAAGGTGGCCGCTGGTGCACACGTTGTCTGCGTCGTCGCGCCTGGATACGCGCCGGCTTGGAGATCGGTCGGCGTGGCGGGCGAAGGGCACGCTGGCGTGGACATGCAGCTAGAGCCGACCGAGTCAAAGCTTGCGCACGTGACCGTTCACTCGCCCGTGCCGGGTGTCGAGGTGCGGGTCGACGACGTGCTGATCGGCAAGACGCCCTTCGCCGAGCCCGTCCTTTTACTGCCGGGCAAGCACGTGTTCGACATGCGGCGAGCGGGCTACAAGGATACGCACCACGCTGCGGATCTGGTAGAGGGCGTTTACAGCACCGTCGCGTTCGATCCTGCTGAAGAAAAGACGGCCGGCGCGCCACGCGGACGGCTTCGCCTTCGGG
>CAZTTW010000467.1:0-4513 GCA_964616265.1 uncultured Myxococcales bacterium
AGTGGCCTCGGGGCCGATGCCGACGGTTTGCGAGCAACTGCCGATGCGAACCTTCCAGTACGGCTTGCCCGATTTGCCGTCCAGCGCGTACAGATTGTCGTCATCCGAGCCGACGTACACCGTTCCGTCCGCCGCGATGGCCGGCGTGCTCCAAATCATGTCGCCCGCGGCGAACAGCCAAGCCAACTTGCCGTCGGCGGACGTGGCGAAGAGCTTGCCGCTGTGGCTGCCCACCAGCACCAGCCCGCTTGCGGAGAGGGTGGGTGACGACGTCACCGGCGCCGAGGTCTCGACGGTCCAGAGGACGTCGGGTTTTTGCTTCGGCAGGAGGTAGGGCGAGCGTCCGCGGTGGCGAGGGTCGAAGCGGAACATGCCTTGCGCCGGCGTGCTTACCACTTCTTGGATGGGACCTGACATGGGCACCGGCAGCATTCCACCGCTGGTCGAAAAAGGGCGCAGCGGCCACGTGCATTGTCCGTCGGTACAAACACGGTCCAGTTTGCAGTCCTTGTCGGAGCCGCAACCCGCGAGATTTGGCGCATGCGCTCTGCAGCTACACAGAAGAACGGCGCCAAGCAGGAGCGGTCCTGCCAGACGCCGAACGTCCCATCCCGGGATGTAGCGCAAGGATGCTTCTGGGGCTGGAGGGAACCAGGGAGTCCTTCGTGACACCCCCGAAGCCTAGAACAGATTCAGCACGAAGTTTATTCCGAACGTGCTCACCTTGTCGTCGTTCGACGAGAACCTCGCGAGGGTGCCTACGGCTTCGAGCGCCAGCGCCGTGTGATAGCTCTGCATGAATTCGAAGCCGATCGCGGCCGTTCCCGCGACGGCGGAGTCGGTCATGGCGTCGGCGTAGCAGTAATAGCCGGAGGGATCGCAGGCATCCTGGGAATAAGTTGCGCCGCCGAGTCCGGCGCGCGCGTAAAGCTGCCGGGTGATGAAGACCTGCGGACCGATGGTCCATGCCGTCTCGCTGACGCCGACGCCGTTGAAGTATGCCTGTGCGCCGTCGGCGGACAGCACGATAGACCAGCGCGGAGAGACACCGATGCCGAAGCGAAGGTTGTACCCGAGGCCCATGCTACTGTCGTTCTTGTAAGTGCTGGTGTCGTGCGGGTAGATACCGACGCCGCCGACCCCGAGGCCGAAGCCGAAGGAGAAGGGCCGGTAGGTGATGGGCTCGACGTAGTACTGTGGCGGCGGCGGAGCAGGCTGGTAGTAGCGTCGATACGGGTGGTAGTAACGCGGGGGCGGAGGCGCATAGGGCGGCGGTCCGCCGTAGTAATACGGGTCATAGCCCGGCGGGTAACTCGGCGGCTGGGGCGGCGCCGCTTGGTCGTGGTAGCCGGGCGGCGGGCCGTATTCCGGTGGCGGAGGAACCTGGGCAGGTGCTTGCTTGGCGCCCGCCTCGGCCGCTGGCTCGGCCTTGGTGGGCTGGGCGTCCTTCGTCGAGGTGGTCGGTGTAGTCGTCTGTTGCGCGAACGCGGCAGTGTGAAAAAGCAGCACACATGCCGAGGTGGCCACGGCTGGCGAAAGAGCGCGGAATCTGCGAGTCATCGCGGATGACCTCATTGTGAACTCCTTGCAAGTTTCCAAATGATACTCCGTGCCTTCAAAAAGGGTGCCAGAACGCCGAGCTTCGATTCCTATGCCTCGACGGCTTGCCACGTAATACGAACTAGCTGACGCGTGCGGCGACGTTCTCCTCACAGGGGGCGCGGTCGTGTTGCGCGTCCCCTGCTTTGCTCGACAGGATAGCGCTCGCGGTTGCGCGCCAGCTTGTTACACATGGCAGTCTGCACATCAATGCCGATGCGATCGCAGAGAAGAAGAAGCGCTATACCGACATCACCGATCTCGTCGGCAATGCGGCCTCGGGCGTCCGTCTCGTGCGAGAAAGCATCCGAATCTTGGTTGCGAACCCAGCGGTATTCAGCGAGCAGCTCCCCTGCTTCCGAGGCGAGCAGCATGGCCAGATTTTTGGGCTCGTGAAATTGGCTCCAGTCGCGCTCAGCGACGAAAGCACGCAGCTCATCCATGAAGGATCCGTCTTGCATGGCGCTTGTCATAGCAGCTCGAATCGTGTCCCGAAAGTGTAACGCATAGAGTCTTCGACTGAGCTGGAAATGCTTGCAAATATCATCAGATCCGAACAAGACTCGGCGCCATGAGCCAGCCAGCTGGACGCATAGCAAATCCTATTCTTCTCTTACCTTCGGTCGCTTTCCTTCTTATAGCGCTCGCGACCGCGCCCGCCTTGGCGGCGAGCAAGCAAGCCCAGGAGCGCAACGCTCGAAAGGCCTGCCTTGGTGGCGACTACAATCGAGGCGTCAACATACTAGCGGATCTTTTCGTAACCACGAAGGACCCGACGTACATTTTCAACCAGGGTCGCTGTTTCGAACAGAACCATCGCTACGAGGACGCCATCTCCCGGTTCGAGGAGTACTTGCGCGTCCCCGACGCGAAGCTGAGCGGGGAAGATCGCGCTTCCGCCGAAAAGCACATCGCGGATTGCAAGGAGAAGCTGCCCGAGCAGCCCGCCAAGTTTACGCCCCAGGTGTTCGTGCCGCCCACGCCCGTTGCGGCGGCACCGGAGCCCAAGCCGACACCGGAGCCGACCGCGCCAGTCGTCGTCGAGCCCCAACCGCAACCGGCGCCCGTCAATAGCGGCGCCGGCTTGCGCATTGGAGGCATTGTCACGGCATCGGTGGGCGTCGCTGCGGTTGCTGCCGGGGTTGTCTTCAACCTCATGAGCAACAGTCTGATTAATGACATGGAGACCAACCCTGGCAGCTACACCAAGGCCAAGGATACCAACAGCAAGAACTACAAGACCTTCGCGTGGGTGGGTTACGGCGTTGGTGCGGCCTGCGTTGTCACGGGTGCGATTCTTTACGGTGTTGGATTGAAGGCCGGCGCAAGCTCGTCGACCAACGTTGCTATCTTGCCCGCCTTTGGTCCTGGCCAAGCGGGCGCCTTATTGACAGGAGGGTTCTAATGAAGGCTGCGGTTGTCTCGCGTGTGGTTCGCCTCAACAACTTCGGCTTGTGGGCGCTGGCGCTGCTTTGTCTGAACGCCGCGTGCTTTCGGACCCTCGATCCCGGCAAGGTCAAGTGCACTACGACTTGCCCGGACGGTTTCACGTGCCTGAAAGATCCAAGTAAGGCCTACGGCACTTGCGTCCAAGGACGCGCCGACGGCGGCGTTGACGTAGCTGGCGCATCGGGCCAGGGAGGTAAGGGCGGCGGAGGCGAGGGCGGAGCTGTCGACGGTTTTGGCGGATTTGCCTCGGATGGGTCATCGACAAACGGTGACGGCGACGCCCCGCAAGCTTTGACGAACGGTTCGTCTTGCGCTACCGACAATGATTGCGCGAGCACGCATTGCGCGGATGGTGTCTGCTGCGATAAGGCCTGCGGCGGTTGCAATGCCTGCTTGAGTGACCTCACAGGTAAGGACGACGGCGTATGCACGTTCGTTGCGTCCGGCAAGGATCCCCACGACACATGCCAGGACGAGACCGTAAGCAACCAGTGCGGTAACGACGGAACCTGCGATGGCCAAGGCGCGTGTCGCAAGGTCGGCGCCAATCACGTTTGTACCAAAGGCAGTTGCAGTGCCGACGGTAAGATGTTCACGCCTGCCACGACTTGCGACGGCAACGGCGCGTGTACGACGGCCGGCGCTGAGGACTGCGGAGGATTCCAGTGCGCCGCCGAGGCCGGTTGCCTGAAGGCCTGTACGACGTCAGCTGACTGCGGGAAGAGCGCCTATTGCAACAGCACTACCAAGACCTGTGCCGCCCAAAAGCCCAACGGGCAGGCCGCCGCGGACGCGAGCGAGTGCAGCTCAGGTGTTCTTGCCGACGGTGTCTGCTGCGACAAGGCCTGCGCGGGTTGCTCCGCCTGTACCGCTGCCCTGAACGGCCAAGCCGCGAACACTACGGGGCAGTGTCTCCCCGTGCAAGCAGGCGGCAACGATCCACACAAGACCTGCACTGTTGCGCCTCCCTGCGGCCTCGACGGAAAGTGCGACGGCACCGGCGCTTGCCGTTACACGCCTCTCGCGACCTCGTGCGCCGCCGATTCGTGCGCCGGATCGACCTTGACCACGAGCGCATGCGACGGATCGCATAAATGCACTGCTTCCACCAGCGCCTGCCCCAATTCGGCGGCCTGTGCCTCGGCCACGGCTTGCAAGACAGGCTGCACGATCGATACAGATTGCGCCTCAGCGAACTTCTACTGCGCGTCGGGAACGTGCAAACCGAAGGGAGCCGGTGTCTGTTCGAGCGGGACAGAGTGCGTCACCGGGAACTGCGTCGACGGACACTGCTGCGACAGTTTGTGCCAGGGGAACTGCGAATCCTGTGTCACCGGAACCTGCAGCTTCACCTTAACGCCCCGCAAGGCATGTGCCGGCTCCGGTACATGCGTCGGCGTCTGCGACAAATCCAATACAAAGACATGTACATTCGACAACACGACGATCTGTGCGGCACAGAGCT
>CAZTTW010000468.1:0-4511 GCA_964616265.1 uncultured Myxococcales bacterium
CTTACCGGGCTTGTCATTTACTACAAGTGCGAGAGTGCCACCGGCACCACTCTTCCGGACTCCTCGGGCAAGAACAACAATGGAACGCTGGTCTCAGCGTCGGGCACTACCGGTTACTCGTTCACCTCGTCAGGCAAGGTGGGCAAGGCGTTGACGCTCGTCAAGGCGGGCTCGGGCTACGTTTCCATGCCGCCGGCCGCGTTTGCGAACCTCACGGACATCACCATCGCAAGCTGGGTCCGCCTCACGACCGCTCAGAACTGGCAGCGCATGTTCGACATCGGCGTGAATGCTCACCTGACGAACAACACATCGACCGGCACACACTACATGAATCTCGTGCCCCAGAACGGCTCGACGAATCTCGCCTTCGCCATCTCCAAGGACGGGTACGGCGCTGAGCAGGCGTTGACTTCGACGGCCCTTGCTGCGGATGTCTGGAAGCATGTCGCGGTGGTGCTCAGCGCTGGGCAAGGCACCCTCTACGTTGACGGTGCTGCTGTCTCCACCAATTCCGCGCTTTCACTTCGCCCAAGCGATCTCGGCACGATCGATTACGCGTATCTCGGAAAGTCACAATTCGGTGCCGATGCGATGTTCGACGGCGCGCTCGACGAGTTCCGCGTCTACAGCCGCGCGCTCAGCGCCGCCGAAATCCAGGCGCTCTTTCAGTTTGCCGGGCCGTAGCGCGCACGGCTTGCGATCAGCGGGAACGCGTGTCGAATTCGTTACCGGATTCGAGACTGCCGAGGGATGATTTGGCCAAGCATGGCTAGGCTGAAGACAACCGGAAACGAAACCCTCATCGCGGCGATCGACGTGGGCGCCAACGCAGTCCGCTTGGAGATCGCGCGCGGCTTTTCCGACGGCGGCATCGAATCGATTCACCAAGAGCGGGATCCGGTGCGACCGGGGGAAGGCCTTTTTCAAACTGGCACTGCGCCGGCCGCCGTGATCGATCGCCTGATCACCGTGCTTCGCCGCTACGCCATCATTTGCAAGCGGCACAAAGCGCAGGTGCGGGCGGTGGGCACGAGCTCGCTCCGCGAAGCCAAGAATCGCGACGATATCATCCGTCGTGCCAAGCGTGAGGCGGGCGTCGTGCTCGAAGCCATTTCGGGCAAAGAGGAAGCGCGCCTCATGTGCCTCGGCGTGCTGTCGGGCAAGCCGCCGACGGCGCGAGCGCTTTGCCTCGATATCGGTGGTGGCTCGACGGAAGTCGCCGCCGCGGTCGCGGGCGAGCCGTCGAAGTTGTGGAGCGTAGCGATCGGGTCGGTTCGCCTGACCGAGATGTTCAAGAGCAATCGCGACATCTCGCCCAAACAGCTCCGTTTGCTGCGCGAATTCGCTCGCGAGGCCGTAGAAGAAAACCTGCCGCGCGGAATCGCCGGCTTCCCGCGCGTCGCGCTCGGCAGCTCGGGATCGATCCGCGCCATCATCTCGACGGCTGCTGCCGAGGGAACGGCGCACGCCACGGCCGAGCAAATTTCGAGCACCGTCGACAAGCTGGCGCGCATGGATCCGGCCGAACGGCACAAGCGCTTCGAAGCTCGCCGAGGCGACGTCATTGTTGCGGGCGCCGTCATCCTGGAAGCATTGGCGCGCCATCTTTCGCTTCGAGCGGTCACCGCGGTCGAGCGGGGCCTACGCCACGGCGTTCTGGTCGATCTCGTGCGCCGGCATTTCCGCGATGCGGACGATTCGTCGCTCATCGATGCTGCGTGCGCGATGGGGCGCCGATTTTTCTTCGACGAGACGCACGGGCTTCAGGTCATGAAGCTCGCGCTGGCGCTCTTCGATCAATTGGCCGGCCTCCACCGGTTACCCATGGCGGTGCGGCCGTATCTAGAGGTGGCCGCGGTTCTTCACGATATCGGTCACGCGGTCAGCTACCAGAAACACCATCGCCACACCGAGTACCTGATCCGCAACGGTGACATTCCCGGCCTCGCCGACCGCGAGCGCGACATCGTAGCGCGCATCGCTCGCTTTCACCGGAGGAGTCCGCCCGATTTGCGCCACCCCGCCATGGCGGGACTCCTTCCCAGCGAGGCCCGCTCCGTCCGCAAGCTGGCGTCGCTGCTGCGGATCGCCGACGCACTCGATCGCAGTCACGCGCAGCCGATTCGCCAACTGCGCGCTGTGGTAGCCGGCCACAAGGCCACCTTGCGCTTGTCTCTGCAGGGGCCTGCCGACCTGGAGCTGTGGGACGTCGAGCGTGAGTCTACGCTCTTCCGCCAGATCTTTGGCGCCGAGTTGGCAGTTTCGGCCGGATCGGCGCGATCCCAGGCCACCCCGATGCGAAAACGCACCAAATTGTAACATGACTTTAAGGCGCGAGCGGGCCAGAGTAGGCACCGCTTGAACGCGCGAATATCGGGCAAAGAGACTGTGTCGACGGCTGCTGATGCTGCCGACGAGTGCGAAACCTTTTTCAATCGTGAGCTTTCGTGGTTGGAATTCAATGGTCGTGTACTGGAAGAGGCCTGTGACCCGACGGTACCGCTTGCCGAGAGGCTGAAATTCCAGGCCATCGTCGCCAACAATCTCGACGAGTTCTTCATGGTTCGCGTGGCGGGGCTCAAGCAATTGGTGGCCGGCGACGTGCAAGAGGCCAGTGCCGATGGCATCTTGCCGGTGGAGCAACTCGCCAGAATCGGCGCGCGGGCACATGACATGGTGCGAGCTCTCTACGCCAACTGGCGCGAAGAGCTTGCACCCACGCTTCGCCAGAAGGCGAGCGTGGTCGTGGTTCGTCCGGCTGATCTCAGCAAGGAACAGCGAGTTGCGCTGGAAGCCCGGTACGCGCGGGACGTCTGGCCGGTGCTGACGCCGCTGGCGGTGGATCAGGGACATCCCTTTCCGACGCTACGCAACCGCAGCCTGAATCTCGCGATCTTGCTGCACAAGGAGCGGCAGCGCGTGGCCCGCAGGCAGACCATCTTCGCCGTCGTGCAAGTGCCGGGCGTGCTTGGGCGCTTGGTCGAGGTCGCCCCGACGGTCGAGGGCCAGGCCGAGTTCGTCTTGCTGGAAGATTTGATCGCCATGCACGTGGGCGGCCTTTTTCCCGGTTTTCGCGTCGTTGGTTGCAGTCCGTTTCGGGTTACCCGCAATTTCGATTTGTCCATCGACGAAGACGAAGCGGACGACTTGCTCAAGACGATTCAGCGCGAATTGCGCAAGCGTGAGCGTGGGCAGGCGGTTCGTTTGGAATTGGCCAGCGACGCGCCCGCCGAAGTCGAGGAGTTCCTGCGCGCCTCGCTGCGCCTCGATCCCGCCGACGTCTACCGGGTGGAAGGTCCGTTGCGCCTTGGCGATCTGACTCCGCTCGCCAGTCATCCGCAATTGCGCGACTTCACCGACGAGCCGTTCGTCCCCCAGCTGGTTCCGCAATTGGAGGACGGCATTTTCGACCTGCTTGGCGAGCGCGACATTCTCCTTCATCATCCGTACGAATCGTTCGATCACGTGGTCGACTTCATCGCCGAGGCGGCAGACGATCCGAACGTGCTGGCCATCAAGCAGACGCTCTATCGCACGAGCGCGGATTCGCCCATTATCGGCGCGCTCATTCGCGCGGCGGAAAACGGCAAGCAGGTCACGGCCGTCGTCGAAATCAAGGCGCGCTTCGACGAGGGCCGCAACATCGCCTGGGCGCGCATGCTGGAAGAGTCGGGCGTGCATGTGGTGTACGGGCTCGTCGGCTTCAAGACGCACTGTAAAGTCGCCTTGGTGGTTCGGCGCGAGCACGGGGTGATTCGCCGCTACGTTCACCTCTCCACCGGCAACTACAATCCGGCGACGGCGCGTGTCTACGGCGACATTTCGTATCTCACGGCTCGCGAAGACTATGCCGACGACGCCGGAGCGCTGTTCAATCTGATTACCGGCTACTCCGCGCCGCCGTCGTGGCGACGTTTCTCGATCGCGCCGCTCGGACTGAAGGAAAGAATCATCGAGATGATCGAGCGCGAGGCGAGCTTCGGTGCCAAAGGCCGCATCATCGCCAAGATGAACTCGCTCGTCGATCCGGATGTCATTCGCGCGCTCTACCGTGCGTCCCAGGCCAGCGTTCGCATCGACCTGCTCGTGCGCGGCATTTGCTGCTTGCAACCGGGAATTCCCGGACAGAGCGAGAACATTCGTGTGACCAGCACGGTGGATCGCTTTCTCGAGCATGCGCGCATCTTCTTCTTCGAGGCGGGCGGTAAGAACGAGGTCTACCTGTCTTCCGCCGACTGGATGCCACGCAACTTCGTGCGCCGGATCGAGGTCATGTTTCCCATCGACGATCCGGTTCTACGCAAACGGATCATCGACGAGATCTTGGCCACCCAGCTAGCCGACAACGTGCGCGCCCGACTGCTTCTGCCCGACGGTACGTACCAGCGTGTGGTGCCCGAAAAAGATGCGGCTCGCGTGCGCAGTCAGGAGCGATTCGTCGCGCTGGCGCGCAAGAAGGCGCAGGAAAGCGCGACGCCACGTACCCAAGAGGGTGCGTCGGCCAGCGG
>CAZTTW010000469.1:0-4493 GCA_964616265.1 uncultured Myxococcales bacterium
CCTTTCGAGTCGGTCGATTTGCCAGGTATGGGACCGTGGGATGCCCCCCTGGGCGGCCGAGTTACAGATTGGTCATTCCTTGGCCTGCGTTGTGGCGGCCACGTGCGGTTCCTGCCTCTCTTGTTGCGCGGACGTTTCGCTGGCGCTCGCGGTCTCAATCGTCTTGACCGCTATGTCGTGCAAAGTCAAAATCGACGGTCCCGTCATTCTGTGTCCTGTATCGCGAACGAAACCATCATTGGAGGATCACGATATGTTGACTCGACTGAAGCTCCTCGCACTGCTTTCGACTCTTTCCATCGCCACCGGGATTGCAGGTTTCGCCCTTGCTCACTCGAATGGGCATGAATCTCGAACCCCGGCGCAATGTGAGCGTCTTCCAGGTACTGAAAAAGAAGGTGAGCGCGCGCAATGTCTGGCCTGTGTGAAGCGACCGAAGCCGCACCACTACCACCCTGACTATCCCGCCGGTGACCGCTGCCGGCCCGACAACGGAAAGCCGTAGTCACCACGACGATGCCGCGAGCGCAGCTCGTCCTGACGACGCTCGGTCTAAGCGCGATCGTCGCCTGCGGTTCGGGAACCTCTCGCAGCGAAGCCGACGCCGGCGGCCCGGACGCCCCAGTGCCGTCGCTCGATACACAGCCGAGCGAGCAGCCTGGGGCGGCCGACGCTCGGCCCGCCGATACCGGCGTTGCGATCGACGGCAGCCCGACCGGTTTCCTGCATCCCGGAATCCTGGTCGACCAGGCGATGCTCGATTTCGTGAAGGCCAAGATTGCGGCCGGCGCTGAACCCTGGGCGTCGGCTGTGGCCGCAGCCAAGACCAGCACCTACGGCAGCCTGACCTACACGCCGCATCCGCTTGCCGACGTGAGCTGCGGCTCCGACTCGAATCCCGACATCGGCTGTACCGACGAGAAGAACGACGCCGACGCGGCCTACACGCACGCTCTTCTGTGGGTGCACACAGGCGACGCGGCCTTCGCGAAGAAAGCCATCGAGATTATGAACGCCTGGTCCAGCACGGTGGTCTCGCACTCGGACAGCAATGCCCCGCTTCAGTCGGCGTGGGTCGCCGAGGTCTTTCCGCGCGCCGCAGAGATCCTCCGCGCCACGTACCCGGGTTGGGCCGCCGCAGACATTCAGCGCTTCTCCACCATGCTCAAGGACGTCTACCTGCCGGAGGTGAAGGACGGCAGCAGCTTCAATGGCAACTGGGAACTGAGCATGATCGAGGCGACGATGAACATCGCCATCTTCGCGGACGACACCGCGACCTTCCAAAAGGCCGTGTCCATGTGGCGCGCTCGCGTTCCTGCCTACATTTACATGACGACCGACGGTGCCACGCCCGTCCCGCCTCCGACCAACCCCAAGACCGGCAGTGCCCTCACCACCTTCTGGTACGGCCAGACGACGCTCGTCGACGGCGTTTGCCAGGAAACCTGCCGCGATCTCGGCCACGTGCAGTACGGTTTCGCCGCCCTGATCAACGCCGCGGAAACGGCGCTCATCCAGGGCGTCGACCTCTTCGGTGAGCAGCAGGCTCGCCTGGTCGCCGGGCTGGAATTTCACGCGGGCTATCTGCGCGGTGGAGCGGTGCCCTCCTGGCTCTGTGGCGGCACGCTGAACGCGGTGAGCTTCGATCCCATGTGGGAGATCGCTGTCAACGAGCTGGCCGGATCCCGCGGCGCCAGTCTGCCGGAATCCAGCGCCCTCGTCGCCGCCCACCGCCCGACCAAGGTCGATCACCACATGGTCTGGGAGACACTGACGCACGCCCAGATCGGCAGCGTCAGATAAGCGATACAAGCGTTCCAGTCGGGGGCCTCCAGCCGATGGTATGCCCCGCGTTTTCCGCGGTCTCGATCACACTCTTTGCGGCCGGTCATCTGGACCTTGGTACGAGGCGGTGCGATGGTAGTGAGGTCATGAACGACTTGATACGCCGATCGTCGTGGCTTCTGTCGATACTTGCGGGTCTCGCGGCCGCTTGCTCGTCGGAGATGACTGCGCCGGCGGATAGCGCCGCCGACCTTCCTCTGAGTCCTGTCGTCGACGCAGCCGGGGACACACGCGCTGCCGACGCTGCGAGCACCATCGACGCACCTTCGGTCGATGCGCGGCCGGCAGCCGACCAGTCGAGCGTCGATGGCCACGTGGATGTCCCGACCGGGAACGAAGCTGGCGGCGTCGATGGCGGCGCGTGTCCTCTCCTGCTTCAGGATCCGCAGGTCACGATCGACGGCACGATTTATTGGAACTGGCAGCTCGACTGGCAGGTTCCGAACCTCAAGGAAATCTGCACGACCTACGGCGACGACGCTCGCATGGTCGTCGAATTGGTCCTAGCGGAAGGCTTCACAACGTCGATCGACGATCCACCCACGTGCAGCGACGCCGAGATCCAGAACGGAGGACCGACCAAGTGTATGGTCGCCCGATCCCATCGCTTCGAGTTCTGGTGCACCAGCGGCAAGCCCTATCCCGATCTCACGACGGCGGAAAAGACGCTCGTGGCCGGCTACTACCACGTCGAGAGCACGCTGTATCCGAATCCGCCACGCCATCGGCTGAAGTCCGACTCGGATTGCCCGCGATCGCTTTCTCTCGACGAGGGGCTGCCTTTGCCGCCGACGCCTCTCGATGGTTCGGTGGGATGCCCGATGGTCCCCAGCACCTGGCGCGTGGACGAAGCGGGCAGGATTCTCTGGTGGGCGCATTTCAATTGGCAGCAGGACGATCTGGCCAGCGTCTGCGCAAGCTATGGCCCGGATGCCAAGATGGTCCTGGAGCTGGTCGGCGCATCCAACGACCTGTCGACCAACTTGCCCACCTGTAGCAACACGGACGTTATGGGTGGTGGCACGCAGGCCTGCGCCGTTGCCAACAGTTGGCGTGTCGAAACGGAGTGCACCAGGGGAGACATTCTGTTCGAGTCGCCCGCCACCACGCTGGGCAGCTTGACGGGCTACTATCATATCGAGAGTGCCAAGGTGCCCGATTCCGCGCGCCGGCTCATCGACTCTCAATCGCCGTGCGTGCGCGACGCACGGCCTGGAACCGGCCCCGTGCTGTCGGCAGGTGCGCTGGCTGCCGGTCCTCCGTACTCAGACGCGGTCGATGCCGGCTTTTCGTACGGGTACGAAAAGCAGATCGAGCCGGCGGCGAACGGTCAACCGTGTCGAAGGAACAGTGATTGTCCGCGTCCTCAGGAACAGATCTGCTTCATCGATGCAGCGCTGACCGCTTGTCCAGACACGCCCGTCGGCCGTTGCGTTGCGAACCTTCAGTCCAATTGCATCCTCTACCAAGGCTGCGCGTGTGCGCGGTTCTACGGGACGACCTGCGCCTCCGTGCCGGGTTTCAAGTGCGGGCATCTCGACGGTTGCTCGGCATGTTCGTTGACCGCCGACGCCGGCCTTTACTAGATTGGGGATCCGTCGTCACGACCGCAGGCATCGGTCAGGTTCGCCGAGCGCTCGGTCTTGTTCACAACGTCCGATCCTGCCCCTCTACGCACGTTCGCCGGGCGCTGGCATTTTGCCCTCCTTCTATTGTACCTGTGACCCACAGACGGCCTTTGCCGGAGGAGTCGAGATGCACACCCGATCGTTCAAAGTTCTGCGCCGTTCTCTTGTCCTCTTGAGTGCGATGGCTCTTGCCTGTTCTAGCAGCACACCAAGCGGGGGCGGCCACGGTGGCGCAGTCAGTGCTACCGGTGGACACCCCGGCAGCGTTGGGCAAACGGCTGGAAGCGGCGGCAGCGCCACCAGCAACAGCACCGGAACCGGTGGAACGACAGCGTCTGGCGGAGTGACGACGACGGGTGGTCTGGCGGCCACCGGTGGCAAGACCGGAGCTGGTGGAACGACTTCCGCAGGGGGCAGTACGGCTGCGGTCGACGCCGCAGCTGGGGGACAGACGGGAATCGATGGCGGAACGACGACGGGTGGTGTAGCGGCCGCCGGTGGCAAGACCGGAACTGGTGGAACGACTTCTGCCGGTGGCACGACGGCTACGGGTGGTACCGCGGCAGGTGGACAGTCGGGAACCAGTGGCTATGCCCTTGGCAATCCGCCCGTACCGAGCTCCGGCTGCTCGAAGACTCTCTCGACCTTCAAGACCGGCCAGAGCACCTACAAAATCACGAGCTCGGGCAAGAGCCGCGAATACATCATGACGATCCCGACCAGCTACGATGCGACTCATCCGTATCGGCTGGTTTTCGGAATGCACTGGATGAACGGGAGCGACACCGCGGTCGCCAACGACGATCACTACTACAAGCTTTTGCCCCTCGACACCGACAACACCACCGTCTTCGTTGCCCCGCAGGGATATGCGAGTGCGGATGGATCGCCCTGGAGCTCATCGGATGCCTCCGACCAAATCTTCTTCGAGGACTTGGTATCGGCCTTGGAATCGAGCCTGTGCATCGACACCACGCGCATCTTCTCGGTCGGCTTCAGCTTCGGAGCCATGTTCAG
>CAZTTW010000470.1:0-4487 GCA_964616265.1 uncultured Myxococcales bacterium
CGTAGGTTGACTCGAATTTCGGCAGTGCCGCGGGCGAGCTTACGAACTCGGCCGAAACCGCAAGCTTTACCTGGCCGCCACCGGCGACGTACTTGCCGAAGTCGGAGAAGGTCACGATCTTGTTGGCGTCGGTCACTTCCTTGCGAAGCGCGACAGCCCAGGTGTTGTTGGCCGGGGCTGGGGCGAGCCACACGATCTTATTGGCGTCGTAGTCGAGCTTCTTGACCTCGTCGTAGGCTTGGGCGGCGTCATTCCAGACCGGATAGTCGGCCTTGTTGAACAGGAAAGCTCCGTTGCCGGTGTATTCAGGGTAGATGTCGATCTGGCCCGCGACCAAGGCGGTGCGAACGATCTTGGAGGCGCCGAGTTGGATTTTCTCGGTGACCGGAATGCCGTTCGCCTGCAGCACCTGCGAGATGATGTTGCCGAGCAGGCCGCCTTCAGTGTCGATCTTGGACGAAACGACGACCTGAGCGCTGGCCGCGCCGGCCGTGAGGGCCACAGCGAACGCTGCCGCCGCGAGGGTTTTGAGGATACGCACTTTGATCTCCTTGGTCTGATGTCCGGCGACGCCGGGGCGTGGGTGGAAGGGTCTAGTTGAGGACGGAATAGGATCGCGCGCCGGCTGCCTGCTCCATGGCGAGGACGCCGTCATAGGCTGCCTCTTCGAGCACTTCGAAGCCGGCGAGTTGGAATTCTTCGGTAGCTGGCGTTCGGCTGTGATTGAGGAAGCCGTCGAGCGCACGGCGCAGCGCGTCGAGTTCGCTGTCGGTGGTCAACCGCGACGTGATGAACGGCAGCCCCGGCGCGGCATCGGTCCAGCCGAGGATGCGCACCGAGCGACGGGTTGTCTCGGGGGCCAGGGCCAGCGACACCGGATCGATGGCAGCAGCGTCCGCGACGTTGTCGATGACCGCACGGAGCGATGCGCCGTGGCTTCCGGTCTCGACGACCGAGCCGAAGAAGCGGCCACCGACCGCAAGCGGCGCGACGGCGGCGCGGAAGGCGTTGTAGCCGGACTGCGAGGTCCGATAGTTGAAGGCAGCCCGGCGTCCTTGCAAATCGGCAAGCGCATAGGCCGGGTCATGCGCGCGGACGACGATCGCGCTGCGATACTCCGCGCCTTCGGTACCCTCGACGTCATAGATCGGAGTGCCGACATAGCGGACGCGGCCCGCCAACGCGTGTCGTAGGGGGTATCCGCAGGTCTGGGCGAGCAAGAGGTCGTCGGCGACCCAAGCGCTTTCAAGCCTAGCGGGCGAAGCCAACCGGTCAGGAAGCTCGTCCAGGCCCGCATCTGACAGCCGCGACCGCAGATCGCCCCAGAGACGCTCCAGCGCGTCACCGCCAGGGTCGTACATGGCCAACGAAACGATACGACTCATTCGTTTGGGCCCGTTGTGCGGTGGTGCGGATGAAGCAGCTTGTCGTGCGGCCGAAGCAGAAAGCGGCGGAAGACGTCGGCATAGCTTCGATAGACGAGACCACCATTGTGCTCGACCAAAGATTGGCGGTGGCCACGGTACAGCTCGGGGAGGTCGTACCAGGCGACAGTCGGCCGGAGGTGGTGCAGCACGTGGAGATTGTTGTTGAGGAATAGCAGGCCGAGTGGGCCGCCTCGCTCGACGATCGCGGTACGCTCTTCCTTGGCTTCGGCGAAGCGATGCTCGGCGAAAGACCGGATGCGGGTCAGCGCGCCGCCGGCATAGACGAAGGCGAGCAGATAGAGCCAGAGCGGCATTCCGCAGACACCGATCACCCAGGTCAGCACGACGGCGACGCCTGCGGCCTGGGCGAGCCAGATCGCGCGCCGACGGTCGGTTCCCGCGATCACCAGTCTGGCTTCGCCGAACAGGAAGAAGCCGATCATGAAGGCGGGGCCCACCAGCAGGCGGCCGACGAGCGTCTGGTTGAACCGCAGCGTCAGCTGCAGCCATCGGGGCAGGGTGTGCCAGTTGTCGTGGGTGAAATAGAACGACTCGGGGTCATCGAGCGGATCGGTCAGGTGCTCGTCGCGATGGTGGTGGAGGTGGGTGAGCTTATAGAGCGGATAGGGCAGCCAGAGCGAAATGGGCGGCCAGCCGATTGCGTCATTGATCGCGCGGCTGCGCGTTGGATGGCCATGGATCACCTCGTGTTGCAATGACCCCTGCCAAGCGACCGTCCACGCCGCGAGCGGCACGAGAAGCCACCACGGAAAAGCTGCCCAACAGAAGGTCAGACCAAGCCAGCCGCCATAAATCACCGCCGCGAGCAGGATGGTCGGCCACTCGATCGAGCTGGCACGGTTGTAGGGTATCCGTGGGAGATCGGTACTGGTCGGCATGTCTCATCAGGGCATAGGCCATCGTAGATGTCTACTATTCTAGTAGAGTAATAGTCTTTTGTTGCGAGATCGGAGAGCAAGGAGTTCTCTTCGCGTGAAGCGCGGTGAAACCCGAAGCGCAAGTGCGTTGGCAGTCCTCGTTAGGCTGTTACCTGCGCGCGACCGTGATGCCCGACAGTGAACTCGTTGGCGATTTTATCGGTAAGGGTTCGGCGGGGTTGGTCGAGGCCGAGAGCTGGGAACAACAACTCAGCGACGCGATAGGCCTCCTCGAGATGCGGGTAACCCGAGCCGATCACTAGCTCGATGCCCGCATCCTGATATTCACGCAGACGTTCCGCGACCTGGGCGGGCGTGCCGACCAGAGCCGTTCCGGCGCCGTTGCGGACGAGGCCTACGCCGGCCCAGAGGTTGGGGCCGACGACCAGTCCGTCGCGGTTGCCATGGTGCAGCTCTGACATGCGCCGTTGGCCCACAGAATCCATTTGCTTGAGGAAGCGCGCCTGTGCCGCGGCGATCTGGGCGTCGGAAACCTTCGAGATCAGCCGCTCAGCTTCGGCCCATGCTACGTCTTCGGTTTCGCGAACGATGAAGTGCAGGCGTATTCCAAAGCTAAGCCTTCGGCCCCGAGTCTCGGCGCGCTTGCGGGCGTCCGCGATCTTAGAGGCGACGTCGGCGGGCGGCTCGCCCCAGGTGAGGTATGTGTCGCATTGTTCAGCAGCGAGCTCCTGGCCGGCGTCCGAAGAGCCGCCCAAGAAGAGCGGCGGATAGGGACGCTGCAGTGGACGCTGGTCGAGGCGGCCGGCCTCGATGCGATAGTGCTTGCCGACAAAATCGACGATCTCGCCGCGCAATAAGCCGCGCCAGATGGTCAGGAATTCCGCAGCCTGTGCATACCGCTCGTCGTGCTCAAGGAACACGCCGTCGCCTGCGAGCTCGACAGGGTTGCCGCCGACGACCACGTTGAGCAGGAGTCGGCCGCTGCTCAAACGATCGAGGGCAGCGGTTTGCCGCGCGGCAAAACTTGGCAACGTCACCCCGGGGCGCAAAGCGACGAGGAACTTCAGCCGCTCGGTGAGTGTCGCGAGTCCGGTCGCCGTGATCCAGCTTTCCTCGCAGTTCTGGCCGGTGGGGAGGAGAACTCCCTCGTAGCCAAGCCGGTCTGCAGCCTGTGCGATCTGCGCGAAATAGCGGAAGTCCGGCTGGCGCTCGCCGACGGACGAGCCGAGATAGCTCCCGTCTCCATGGGTCGGGATGAACCAGAAGAAGCGGATGGGATCGGTCATGCGGGGTGCCTTCGACGAAACGGTCAGGCAGCGCGACGCAGGATCTGGGCGTCGTTGCCGCGGATACGGTCGAGATAGAGCTCGGTGTAATTCGAGGGCACAGCGTCCTGGACGCTCGGTCGGTCCCCGAGCGCGTGCCGCCAAGTGTCGACCTTGGCGAGGCCCTTCAGCAGTCCCGCGTCCGAGACCGACTCCAGAATGTCGATCTGCCGGAAGGCTGGAGCAAACGCCGAGTCGACGTAGCTGAACTCAGTGCCGGCGAAAAATGGGCCAGCAACGGTGCGCTCCAGACGTTCAAGCTTGGCGACGAGCGCAGTGCGTGCAGCGTCGAGATCGGTCTGCGACTTCGCGCTGGTGAACTTCCATAGGTCGGCCAGAGTTTGCGAAGCGAACTCGATATAGGCGCGGTGGTGCGCGCGCTCGAGAGGATCGGCGGGGTGCAGATTGTGCGGAGTCGTCTCCTCCAGATATTCGAGGATGACGGCACTCTCGAAGATGTGCACGGGCGGCTGACCCTCGTGCTCCACTCTCAGCACGGGGACTTTGCCGAGAGGGGAGATGGCGAGGAACCAGTCGGGCTTGTTCGAAAGGTCGACATAGATGACCTCATGCGCGACGGCCTTCTCCTTGAGGGCGATGACGGCGCGCTGCACGTAGGGGCAGGTGGCAAAGCTGATGAGAGTGAGTTTGGTCATTTTTTAATGTCCGGTTCGATGCTCAACGGCCCGAAGGCTAGGCCGTTGCGGCGAGAGCCAGTTGCGGGGCAAGCGGTTGGGGGAGCCCGAGACCGTAACGCTCGCGGATCGTCCGCCCGTCATAGCCTCGCGGATAAACGCCGCGATCCTGCAGGATCGGGATCACCTGCGCGACGAATT
>CAZTTW010000471.1:0-4485 GCA_964616265.1 uncultured Myxococcales bacterium
ATAGCGTCCGCGATTTCCACGAAGCCGCGCTCGACGAGGAAATTCACCCGCGCCAAATGAGCGGCCGAGCTGCGCGCTATTGCAGCGAAGCTGAGCGTGCGCGATTTTTTCAAGCGGCCAAGCAGCGCGCGGTCGGCGTCATCCAGCGCGAGCTCTGCCAGGTCCGACGGGGCAACGGACGCGACCGCCTGCTCGCCCGCAGGAGTCAGTTTGATCCGCCGTGTCGCCGAGGCGCGCTCACCGGTCGGCAGTGCGGCCGCGAGGACTTCGCCCAGAGGCACCAGGTAGTAGCCGGCGGCCCAGCGGCAGAGTTCGACGACCGCGCCATCGAGCGACGGTTCGGTGCCGACGACATCGATGACGCTTCGGTAGCTGGCCGGAGTGTCCGCGGCGTCCACCCTGCGATGCCCGACGACGAAACCCGCGAGCATTCGCTTCCCGAAGGGAACGATCACTTGAAAGCCCACGGCCGGAGGTTCGTCGCGGCCTACACATCGATACGTGAAGACCTCGTCGAGAGGCAAGGCGACGGCGACGTCGACGAGCACCTCGCCTGGCTGCACCAGCGAAAACTCCGAATCCCGACGAGAGCTGGCCGCCATCGACTACCGATCCGACGAGACGGAACCACGTGCGTCGGGGGCCACCTTACGGTCGGCGGCGGCTATGCCTGCATCCACGAACAGCTCGGCAAGTGCTTCGTACAAATGGGTAGGTACGTCGCCACCCGCCTCCAGGGCAGACAAGGCGAGCGCGACGTCAGAACGCTCAACAACAGGTACTGCCGCCGCCCGTGCCGCCGCCAAGAATGGAGCGAGACGCTGACCGCGCGCCTTCGCCGCAATTCTCGGCGCATGCACCCCGTCGTGGCGAATCGCAACGGCTAGTGCGGGCCCCACGACCACGAGATTCGCGCCGGAGATCTCCGACAACTCCGCTAGCGTCTCCTCGTGCATGCGCCGACGTTCTGCCTTCGAGCGCGGCTCGCCTTCTGTTTCCTTGTGCTCACGTTTCAATTCGTCGGGACTCATGCGCAACGCCTTGCTAAGAGCATGGCGCTTCCAGAGGTAGTCTGCCACGCCCAGCACGAGCACGGCGATACCGAGCCGCAGCCAAAGGTACCGTCCCAAGACTCCGACCGCGGAAAGAACGCGCGCAGCCGGTGCGCCGTACAAAGCTTGCAGCGACGGCACTACGGCGCCAGTCGACGCATAGACCACGCCGGCCAGAACGGTGAGCAAGACGAACGCCTTGCCGCTATCGAACGCTCGCTGGCGTTCGAGCACCGATGACCAGGAACTGAAAGGGCGAGCTCTTGGCGTCGGCCAAAAGCGTCCTCGGCTGTGCAGAAGCCCGATGAGGCACGCAGTGATTGCCAGCGATGCAAGCGGAAACCCAACCAGGGCCAAAGCGACCTTAGCGGCATCGGCGAACGCGCTGTGAAACGGCGCTGTTTGAGAGGCTCTGTCGAGGGCACGGCGAAAACACAGGATCCACATTCCTATCGCAGCCTGGCCGGATTGAATCAAGACAGTCAAACCGACCAGCAGCGCCACCCCTGAGACCAGCACGCGACTCGTCGGAAACTGCCCTGCCCTGCGTGCGTCCGCAATCCGTCGTGCGGTCGGAGCGTGTATCTTTTCGGCGGAGTCGGCCATCCCTGCTCCGTCAACGGATCCAACCCGAGCGCAAAATTCCGAGGAAGGTCCGCAAGACACCCTGCAGTCCGTCTTGCATTCCGCCGAGCCCGAGCAACAGAACCGCGACCACGACGACGGATTTGAGCGGAGCCCCCGCGAAGACGACAGGCACTTGCGGAACGGCACGACCAACAAGTCCCAAAGCGAGATCAGCGAGCAAGCCGGCCACAAGAATCGGAGCGGCGAGACTTATCGCGCTTTCAATGAGCTTGGCCGAGGCCGTGACGGCTGCTGCGGCCGCTCCCTGGGTATCGAACGGCCGATCCCACGCGAGAGGAATGGCTTCGTAGCTGCGCCGAAGCGCCCATCCGATGTGGCCCGGGCCGCCGATTTGGAAGAACGCAACGGCAGCAAGCAACAACATGAGCAGCGCGAGCGGCGACTGTGCCTCGTGCGAGGTTGGGGACTGAACGCTCGCGAGATTCGCCCCGCGAGCGACGTCGAAGATGTGCCCAGCCGACTCGGCCGCGCGAAACATGCACGAGCACACGAACGCCAGCGTGATGCCAACGAGTATTTCGCGAGCGAGAAGCACGCCCCAAATCAGCGCATCGCCGATGGGTGGCGGAGTGCCAACGCTCGGCAGACAGAGAAGCGCAAGCCCAAGACCTATGACCAGTCGAATGACTGCCGGCAGACTGACGCCACCAAAGGCCGGGATCGCCCAGGCCACAGGAACGGCACGCGCGGACGCGAGCAGCCAGGTAGCGGCCAATTCTTGGAGATCGACGACAAGCACTGCGGGTGCCTAGCGAATGGTCGGAATGGCCAAGAGCAGCGCCTGCGTGAATCGGACAACCTGGGCACTGAGCATGGGCGCGGAGACGAGGAGAACGAGGGCACACGCAACCACCTTTGGCACGAAGCTCACACTTGGATCCTGAATCTGGGTTGCCGATTGCAGGGCACCCACGACAATCCCGACAACCAACGTCACCAACAAGGGCGGTGCCGAAAGAAGAAGCACGAGAATCAGGCCTTCGCGAAGCGCGCGCACCACCATATCTGCGGCCATCGCACTAACCATAGCTTTGCACCAGCCCGCGCAATAGAAGCTGCCAACCATCCGCCAGAACGAAGAGCAACAGTTTGAACGGAAGCGCTACACTGGTGGGCGAAAGGCCGTTCATTCCTAGTGCGACTAGGAAATTCGAAACGACGAGGTCAATGAGCAGAAAGGGAATGAAGAGGAGCACGCCGATCTGAAAGGCTCGCCGCAGCTCCGACGCGACGAAAGCCGGCACCAACACCAGAAAGTCGCGATCGCTCCTGCTCGCCCGATCCTCCGCCGAGCCTCGGCGTGCCGCCAGAGCAAAGAACGTCGCACGTTCTCCCTGCCCCGCATATCGAAGCAGAAACTCGCGCAGAGGCTCGCGCGCCTTAACCGCCGCCCCAACCACGATCGAGAGACTTTGACCGCTCACCAGAGTGTCCGTGTGAGGCGTGAGCTTGAGATCCGGCTCGACGGCGCGAAACATGCGCTCACCGGTTGGCGCCATCACGAAAAGCGTGAGAACGATGGCCAGGCCCGTGATGATGGACGATGGCGGAATTTGTGCGGCACCAAGCGCGCTCTTGAGGATAGAAAGCACGACGGCGATCTTCACGAAACTGGTCATCAGCAAAAGAACGAACGGTGCCAGCGACAGAGCCGCCATCACCACGAGCACGAACACTGGCGTCGACGCCCATGGCACCGATTGTTCGGCACCGCCGGTCGCGGCGAGCATCGCGCTTGTCACGACCGCCTCCGCAGGACTTTGGCGAGAGTCTCGGCAAAGCTTCCGCCATGTGGACCGTCCCCAGCACTGATGGGGCCCAGCGACGCTGGATCGATCTCCGCAAGAAGACTGATAGGGCCGTCGCCGACGCCGAGAAGGAAGCACCGGCCGGCCGTTTCCACAACGTAGAGCGAGCGCCTGGCCTCGAGATGACAGCGCCCTCGAATCCGGAACGAAGAATCGCCCCGGCCTACCCCGCGTCGCCCCAGCCAGCGTAAGACGACAAACGCGAAGACACAGACGACGACCAGCGAAACCAATGACAACGCAAACGAGCCTCCCAACGCTGGAAGCTCCGTCCCTGGCGCACCCATGCCAGGGACTTACCGCTATTGCGGAATCGATGTCAACGGCAGGTCGACAAATTCAGAATTGTCGACCTGCAATCGCACCTGCGCCCTATTCGCCGCCGCCGCGACCGCGGCTCGAACGCTTCGGAGTGGTGGGCGGCTTGGCCGAGCCCTGCGCACCGGCAGCCTTCTTCGTCTTGGGGGACGCTACGGGCTTGGCCTTCGGCTTGGGCTCGCCTTCCTTCGACTTGCCTTTGCCCTCGCTGGGCTCCTTCGCAGCCTTCTCGCCTTTGTCGGCCTTCTCGCCCTTGCCGCCTTTGTCGCCCTTGGGAGCTGGCTTTGTCTCCTTGACGGCATTCTCGTCGGGAATGAGCTCCAGAATCGACATCGGCGCCGCATCGCCCGGCCGTTGACCGACCTTCATGATGCGCGTGTAACCACCATGCCGTGCGAGAAAGCGCGGTGCGATCTCCTCGAACAGCTTGAGCACGGCATCGCGATCGCGAACCGCACGCAAAGCCATGCGCATGGCGTGCACCACGCGGGCCTTCTCCTCATCCGTACGCTTTTCAGCTTTCTTGGTGAGGATCGGTCCAAGCCTGCGCGCCCAGGTGATCGCGCGCTCAGCTAGCCGGCGAATCTCCTTGGCCTTGACCGTGGTGGTGCGGATGCGCTCGTAGGTCAGCAGCGCCGCTACCATGTTGGAGAACAGCG
>CAZTTW010000472.1:0-4484 GCA_964616265.1 uncultured Myxococcales bacterium
CAAGCGCCCTGCGCGCGCATGAAGCCCCTTCAGGATGCCGCTCGCTTCGCCGCCAATTTGGGCCGTGAGTACGACGTGGATGGCGTTCTTTACACCTATCTCAAGTTCTGCCCCACCCACAGCGTGGGCATGAAGACCTACCTGACCGAATTTCAGAATGCCGGTTTGCCGTTCCTGGAACTGTCGAGCGACTACTCGCATTCGAGCGAAGGTCAGATCCGCACGCGCATCGAAGCGTTTATCGAAGTGCTGCTCGACAAGAAGAACCACTGCCACGCGGCTGGTGCGGCCGCCGAGGTGGCGGGAGCCGCACCGTGAGTGTGCAAGAGCATCGCGCCGAACAAATGCTCGATGCGATGGCGGCGGCCTATCGCTGGGACGACGTCGAGGCAGCCGCCCGGGCGGGAACGCCGGTCGTCACAGGGATGAACCCGTGGTGGGCGCCGCTTATTCGAGCCTGCGGCGGAATTCCGGCAAACGACATGGCCCGAATGCGCAACCGCAGCCACGAAGCGGTCTCGCTGGCGGAAAGCTACTTCCACATTCCAAGTGAGTTTTGCACCGTCATCAAGTCGCAGATCGGCGGGCTTGGACTGCGCATGCGCCAGCCGGGTGGCACGGCGGTGCGCAAGATCCTCCAGTTTGGTGGAGCCTGCGAGCCCAGTGTTACCGTAGGCGAGCTGGCGCGTGCCGATGGATACGACCTTCACGTCGTGCAGCCGTTGACTGCGTTCAAGATGGATCCGGCGCGACGCCCGGAGTATGTCGGGTTCTACGAAGAGGAAGCGCGACGGGTGGCTCGTTGGCTGTGCGGCCACGACGTTGACGAGGTCCGCCTGGGCGAGCTGATCCGCAAGAAGAACGACGTCACTCGGCGGATCATCAAGGTGCTGGAGCTGCGCTTGGCCAATCCCATGTATTTCCCGATGACACGGGTCAGTCAGCTCTTGCTCGCATCCGGCGACTACCATTCGGTGACGAACTTCGATGAGAACCGCGAGCTTTTCGTCGAGCTGCTCGATTCGCTGATTGGCGAATTGCAGTGGGCTGCTCATCAGCCCGTCGCGCCCTTTGTGCCTCTGGTTTTGGCCGGAAACATGTTCAACATGGACGTGACCAAGACGATCGATCAATCGGGTGGCGCCATCGTCGGATCGTTGATGGCTATCACCACGCTTTATCGCGAAGACGTGCAGCCGCTGCAAGCGCTTGCTGAGTTTTTGCTCGACATGCAGCTCAAGGGCGAAAGCTCGGACCAAGCCGGCGCCGTGGCCAGCGCTAGAAAATTGCGCATCGAGGAGGAAGTGAAGCGCACACGAGCCAAGGGCGTGATTGTGTCGGGAACGACCGGCTGCCCGTACACCAGCTTGACCCGACAGATGGAGCAGGACTTTTTTACCAAGAAGGGCATTCCTGTGCTGGCGGTCGAGGGGACCGCGCACGCCGATCCGGTCACCGAGGAAATCAAAATGCGAGTCAAGGCTTTCATCGAAATGCTCGCCGACAATCCAGCCTATCGGCAGCCGAGACAGGTTCATTTGCAGGTGGCCTCGTCATGAACATCGCGGACGTCATTGGCAAGCGGGCATGGTCGCACGTGGCCGGCAGGCCAGTTCTTGGCTTGGATTTGGGCTCTCGGGCGTCGAAGGGTACGCTCTTGGTCGGCGACGAAATATATACAGCAATGGTGCCCACCGGGCTCTTCATGCAAGAGACGGCGGACACCTTGGTGAAAAAGCTCCTACGGCTTGCGAAGGTCCGTCGAAAAGAGCTGGCCCAAATCGTGGGGACCGGCTACGGGCGGATTTCACTGGAATTCAAGGACGTCCCCTACAGCGTCGTGACCGAGATCAGTTGTCATGCTATGGGCGCCCACGCGCTCATTCCCGAGGCGCGAACGATCCTCGACATTGGCGGGCAGGACTCGAAGGCCATCAAGGTCGACCGCGATACCGGCAAGGTTGTCGAGTTCGTGATGAACGACAAGTGCGCAGCCGGAACCGGTCGCTTCTTGGAAAAGGCGGCCGCACTTCTTGGCATCAAGCTGCACGACTTGGGCGATGTGGCTTTGCAGGCGAAGAACCCTGCCGTGGTCAGCAGTCAGTGCGTGGTCTTCGCAGAGTCCGAAATGATTTCGTTGCGGGCTCGGGGCGAGCGGGATAAGGATTTGGATTCACGGGCAAACGTAGCGGCAGGCGTGCACCTGTCGGCGGCCCGTCGCGTGACCAACTTGCTGGGGCGCATCGGCTTGGAGCCGGCCTTGGTGTTTACCGGCGGCGTCTCGAACAATCGCGGCATGTGGAAGACCCTGGAAGACCTTCTGCAGACCACCTTTGTCACCTGCCCGGGCATCGACATGATCTTCGCCGGTGCTGTCGGCGCCGCTGTCTACGCGGCAAAGGAAGCGCGCGACAAGGTTGTGCAGGAGGCTGTTCCGGCGAGCGCCGGATCTGGAATCCTCAAGCCCGTGTTCGACCTACTGGCGAAAGAAGAGGATCGATTCATCGCCAGCGGCGCGGGCAAGAAGGTCGGCTTTCTGTGCGCGTACACGCCGCTGGAGCTGCTGCGCGCGTCCGGCGTCCAGGCTGTGCGTCTGATGAAGGCGGGGGATCCGACCATGGTCGGCGCGGGCGAGTTACACACCCAGAGCGTTCTTTGCGATCACACCAAGAGCTGCATCGGTGGCTTCGCCTCGGGCCATCCCCTGTTTCGCGCCGTCGACAAGGTCTACAGCCCGCACGCGTGCGGCAATATGAAACGCGCCAGCGAGGTCATCGAGCAATTCGTACCGACCAAGCTCATCAATGTGCCGAAGAATTGCGACGAGCCCTCCTCCCGTCGTTTTTTTCGCGACGAAATCCTCCACTTCAAGAGCGATCTCGAGACGTTGACGGGCAGGACAATCTTGGAGACCGATGTGCGAAGCCAGATTGTTCTCTACAATCAGGCGCGGCGGCTGCTCAAGAGCATCTCAGAGCTTCGAAAGCGTCCTCAGCCGCCACTTAGTGGCGGGGACTTTCTAGATTTAGTGAAAGGCCTTTACCTGTTGCCGCCCGAGCGGCTCATCGAGGAATACACGGCGGTCTATCGGCAATTGGAGAGCCAGACGCGGGATGGGACGAGGCCCATCCGCTTGCTGGTCTCAGGTAGCATCATGGCCGATGGCGACCGCCGGCTTCTCGATATCGTCGAGGACGAGCTTGGGGCAGCCGTGGTGGTGGAAGACCACTGCGCGGGCCTGCGGCCCGTCTACCAAACGCTTGTGGAGGAGGGCGATGTCTTTTCCTCGCTTGCCAATGGCTATCTCGACCAGGCACCTTGCGCGAATCGCAAGCCTATGTCCAAGGCCGTGGACTTCTCGGAAAGCCTGGCGCGGGAATACGATGTTGACGGCGTCCTCTACGTCTATCTCAAGTTTTGCGCCTGCTACGGGCTCACGAAGAAGGACTTCATTGATCGTTTGCAGAGCAACGGCCTGCCGGTGCTCGATGTCTCAAGCGACTATTCGCAAAGTGACCACGGGCAGCTCAAGACGCGCCTCGAAGCCTTCATCGAGGTGCTCAAGGAGCGCCGCCGCTTGCGGGGCCGTCTGAACAAGCGGACGCGAAAAGTTGCAGCGCCGGCATCGTCTGGTGCACTCGTCGGCACCTAGAAGGACAGCTCGTGCACGCTTTCCTGGCGAAGTTCGTTGCTCTGTCCATCGTCTCGGGCACGACGATTGGTATCAACAAGATTCTTCTCACCTATCTCGGCCTTTCGCTTCAGGCCACGAATTGGCAGCTTGGGCTCATCAGCGCGTCCGAGACCCTCGGTCTGGCGCTCGGAACGTTGCCGGCGGGCGTGCTCGTCAGTCGAGGCAATCCCCGGGGGCTCTACGGGCAGGCAAGCGCCGTCTTGGCGATTTGCTTTCTGCTGATTCCTCGGCTTGGCACCTGGTTCCTCTTGCCGCCGCTGATGACGTTCGTGGGTTTCTGCATTTCGTTTCGTATCGTCTCGATGAACGCGATCTTCCTTGGCGAGCTGAAGGGCTTGGGGCACGGTTTTGCGGGTTGGTATCGGGGAACACTCTCCCTCGGAACTATGGCCATCGGTCCTTGGTTCGGCAATCTTTTCGCTCGCAAGCTTGGCTTACCTTCGACATTTCTGATTTCTTCTGGACTATTCGCCGGCATGGCGACGTTCGGCGTGCTGGCTCTGCCACGCAAGTGCTCGAAAGTGGCTTCCGTGGCAAGCGCCAAGCCCGAGCATTGGCTCTTGGTCCTGTGGCGGAACCCGGTTGTGCGTCGGTCATGCTTGATGGAAGGGCTGAGCGGCTACTGCTCTTCCTTCTTCAGTACCTTCATGCTGGTCATCTTGATTCGTGACCACGGCTGGCCGCGGGATCGCGCGATTCACATTCTTTTACTAAACGGCACGGCGTACGTGACGGTCCTGCTTGCCGCAGGCTGGGTGCTGGGCAAGGTCGAACGTCGCGTGCTCGACCG
>CAZTTW010000473.1:0-4471 GCA_964616265.1 uncultured Myxococcales bacterium
TCGCTACGGCCGTGGGCACGAGCAACGTGATCAGCGCCGGACGCGACAGATAGGCAACCAAGCGATCCGCAGAGGGATTCGTCAGACCGTCCGCCGACGCGTGCACCAGAGTCACGAGCGAGTCGCGCAGCCCAGCCCCGACCATCGCCAGGATGGCGCCGCCAGCGCCCAGCGTGGCCAGCATGCCGACGTCGCGGGCCACGGCAATATCACCGTTTTCCCGAGCGGTTCGCAGACGTCGTTCGCTCGCGCGTTCTGTCTTCTCGTCTTGTTCGGAATCGTCGGCCATCGGACATTCCCAAGGAGGACCCTGGAGGGTCCTTTAGATCCCCCGCGAACGAGCGCCGTTGGGCGAAGCCCACCTGCGCTCACGCGCTTCCTAGCGTCCTGCAAACGCCGTGCGCGCCGCTTGCGCCACCAAAGCCGCAGCGTCAGGTGCAACCAGATAAAAAGCGCCACAGCCGGCGACCAGCGCCACGGTGAACCCAATGTTGGAAAGATTGAACTGCGGCGCAGCTCGGTTGATGAGGCCAAGTCCGAGGTGGCCGAGCGTGACCGCTGCCAAGACCGGAAACGCCAGCCGTACCGAGAGTGCCAGTGCCCCTGCTCCGTCGGACACCACGCGGGTAGCGATCGTTGCCACGGAAAAGTCCGAGCCCGGAGGCGTCTCGCGCACCGAACGGCAAAGCCACATGATGGCTTCGCGATGAATACCGCCCGCCAGCGCCACGATCATGGCGAGGTACGAAAGCAGATCGCCAAGCGAGGTCGATTCGGCGCCGTGAACCGGGTCGATCATCGAGCCAAAGCTCACGCCGGCAGCGAGCGAAATCGCGCTACCCGCCGCCAAGGCCGCCTCGATGGCAAAGCGAGCCGCGAGTCCGGCGCCACCGCCGACGATGACTTCCATCGCGACGGCCGGAATGAGAGCAGCCGGCTGCTGCCAAGCCGCGAACGAAGGCGCGCCGGCACCCATGAAAACGGCAACCGTGACCGGCACGGAAAACCCCATGCGTACCAGGGACGGAACTCCGCGAGCCGCGAAGATGGGCGCCACCATGAACAGACTTGTGCAGCGGACCAGCACCAGGAAGAAGCCGATGGCCAGCGGCTGCATCGCCGTGAGCATGGGCTAATACCCAGCCATGCTTCGCAACGCTGCCGCGAAGTAGTTCGACAAGCGCTCCATCACCCAGTGTCCCGAGAAATAGGCCACCAGAAGTCCCGTCACCAATCGAGGCAAGAATCCCACCGCCGGGTCGTTGATCTGCGTAGCAGACTGCAACAACCCGACGATCAGGCCGACGACCAGCAACGCGATCACGAAGGGCCCACCGACTGCCGCCAGGACGCCGAAGCCCTCGCGCATGATCCCCGCGGGCAGATCGCTCGTCATCCGAAGCTCCGCACCAAGGACGAAACGACGAGGTGCCAGCCGCCGGCCAGCAGGAAAACCCCCAACTTGAGCGGCATCGCCACCAGGGTCGGCGGCACCATCATCATGCCGAGCGACATCATGATCACGGACACCAGAAGATCGATGAGCACCATGGGAATGAAGAGATAAAGCCCCATGCGAAAGGACGTGCTGAGCTCGGAAATCATGAACGACGGCACCATCACCGTGAACGGGATCACCTCACCGCGCGCCGGTCGCGGCGAACCGGACACCTCAAAAAAGAGACGCAAGTCATCCTCTTTGGTTTGCTTGAGCATCCATTCGGAAAGCGGTGCCTGCGCGCGTTCCAGTGCCTCACCCAGCGTAATCTTGTCATCCATGAGCGGCGTGAACGCCTGTTCCTGCACCTTGCGCACGGTGGGCGCCATGATGAAGAGGGTGAGAAAAAGCGAGAGGCCGATGAGCACCTGGTTGGGCGGCAATTGCGTCGTACCCATGGCTTGCCGGAGAAACGAAAAGACGATGATGATGCGCGTGAACGACGTCAGCGAAAGGATGATCGCGGTACCGAACGAAAGCGCGGTCAAGACCAGGAACAGCTTGACCGCCGTCGAGCCGCCGCCTGCCATGGTTTGCAGGCCGCCGGTGGCGAGGTTGGCAAGCGAAGGCGCAGCGGCGGACGCGGGCATGGCTACGCCACCCGGCCGGACACGCCCAGCGAGAGCTTGCGGCGCAATTCCTGGTCCTCGAGACTTTCGGAAAGGAGATCCTCGAACTCACGCGCCGACGATGCCAGCGGCGTGGCCGGCCGGTGAAAAAGCCGACTGAGCAGCGAGCTCTCATTCTTCGTTTCGGAAGTCGGCTCGTCGCCCTGCAACCGCGCTTGCGCCAAAGCACGCAGTCCCGCCACCGACTCCTCGGAAGCCGCGACCGGTTCATCGGCGAGCGCTGCCGGCTGTGCGTTGCCGGCCTCGGGCGCAGCGGCTGGTACCTGTGCGTCGAGCAGTGCCACGCCGGCTTCGCTGACACCGAGGACCATGGTGCGACCACCGACATTGGCGATGACCAAGGAGCGGCGTGGGCCGATGGAAGCCGTCTCGACGATCTTGATCATGCGGGGCCGTGCGGTCCGCCGACGAGCAAACACCACGGCAGCAAGCGCAAGTCCGGCCAGCAAGACAATCGCCAGAACCGTCGACACCTCCCCTGAGGACGACTTCGACTCGAGGCCGCGTCCCGGGCCCGACGAGCTTGTGCTATCGACGACGGCTGGGGCAGCCACAGGAGCATCCGGCTCGCTGGTCTTGGCCGGAGCCAGCGCGTTCGGCGCGGCAGCCGCGGCGACGGTCGGCTTGGCCGCGGCGGAGGGCTCTTCGCCGCTCGCCTTGTCTGCTTTGACCTCATTTTTCACGTCTCTCGCTTCGGGCTTGGCTTTCGCGGGACGGTTGCTCACCTCCTCGTCGGGCAATGCTTCACTCTCCGCGCGCGCCGCTGCGGACGGTAGAGCGAGAGCGGCTCGCAACGACTCGACGTCGGCATGACTTCGCGTCTTCGCGGCCAGCGGCGCCTCGGGCGAAGGCTTTCCCGCGTTGTCACCGTCGTGCGCACGCACCGGCGCCGCCACCGAACCAGCGGCGGCATCATGACCGCAGGCCGCGCGGACGCGCACACCGGATGGCGTGGGTTCGACGAGCAGCGGCTCGCTACAGTGGGCCGACGTGGGAATTTCCAGCTTGGTGTAGCGGGCGCGTGGATAGACGACGATCGGTTGCTCGTTGCTCCCGAACGCACGCTTCGATGCCGTCGTTCCTTGCACGTAGACCCAGATGCGATGCGCGCCACTGACGACACCGCGAACGTCCGATCGATCCACCGGCTCGGAGGTCGCAACGTCGACCGTAACCGACGAGTCCGAGCTTTCGGCATGGACGTCCTGAATCAGAACCGCGGTCAAAGGCAGAAGACTAAGAGCTATCAGCATGGTGACCTCCGGCTAGCGTAGACGTGCGATGCGCTCGGATGGACTGATGATGTCGGTGATGCGAACGCCGAACTTGTCGTTCACCACCACGGCCTCTCCGCGCGCGACCAGGCGGCCATTGACCATGAAGTCGAGCGGCTCGCCGGCGATCTTGTCGAGCTCGATGACGGAGCCAGGGCTGAGATTCAGCAGGTCCTGAATCGACATGCGTGCGCGGCCCAGCTCCACCGATAGATCGAGGGGTACGTCGAGAAGGAGATCCAGCTTGCGCGGGTTTCCCGATTCGCCACTCGTGCCAACGTCTTCTGCCATGGTTTTCCTCGTCGCTTGGAATGCGGATTAGGTGGATGGAACAAACGCTTGCCCTGCCGCGCGTGCGGCTCGGCTCGGCTGCGTCGGTTGTGCAATTGCTTTCAAAATCTCGACAGCCATGCCGCCGCCGACAACACGCGGCGAAGCCGTCATCTTTTGTCGGCCCTGAACGAAGACCGGCAACGGCGAGCCTTCGCTCGTGTTGAGCGTGATGATGTCGCCCTTCTTCAGCTCCAAAAGGTCACCGAGCTGAAGCGAGCGATGGCCGATCTCGACCTTCAGCTCCACTTCGACGGCTTCGATCTCGCGGGCCAGTGCTAGCGAAAAGCGCGCGTCGCGCTGGCCGCCCAATCGTGGCGGCGAGGTGAGTAACTTCTTCGCCGTCTCGACCGCCGAATAAGGAATCGCCAGCATGAGCTTGCCGTCGAGTGCGCCGGTAATCTCGAAGGAACAGAGGATGGCAACGTCCGACGGCGTGGCGATGATGGCCATGCGCGGATCGGTTTCAAAACGCAAGACTTCCGGCTTGAACGAGAGAACGCCCTCCCAGGCCGTGGCCATGCCGTCGCACAAGATGCCGAGCAAATGCTTGAGAACGAGCTTCTCGACATTGGTCAACTCGGCTCGCTGTTCGGAATTCTGCGCCGCCGTGGCCACGCTGCGATCACCCAGCGCGGCGCCCAAGAAGGCGCGCGAGAGACTGCCCTCGACGATGGCCAAAGCGAGACCGTGACCCGCACCCAGGCTGAGCACGCCCGTGACGGTTTGGTCGGCAACGC
>CAZTTW010000474.1:0-4468 GCA_964616265.1 uncultured Myxococcales bacterium
AGAGTTAACAGCTTCGCACCGTCAGCCGCGCCGTTCGTCAGTTTGGCGAGGGCCTCATCGGACGTGTCGGTGGCGATGACCGTATCGCCGTGGGCGAGGAAGCGCTTGGCGAAGAGCGCGCCCATGCCGCCGGCAGCGCCCGTGACTAGGACAACTCGGCCCTTTTCCATGTCAGGCCGCCTTTCCAGAGGCAGCGGCGTGTTTGGCGTCGCTCGCCGCGGCGAGTTCGGCGAAGAAGGCCCGCAGGGTTCTGGGTTCTCGGCCGAGGATGGCGCGAAGGGGCAGGGCGCTGCCCTGAAGCCCGCGCCTGTCGTACCAGTCGAACATCTTTTCGAGGGCCGGCGCGCCGGGCCCGGCGCTTGCGGCAGCCATCTTCGGGTCGGCCGTCTCCGCAGTGATCGGACGGCCGAGCACCTCGCCGATGATGGCGGCGACATCCTTGCGGCTATACCAGCCCTCCGCGCACAGCTCGAAGGTCCCGAAGAGGAGTCTGTCTTCGGTCAGAGCGATGGCCGCCGCTTCGGCGACGTCGCGATAGTCGACCCTCGATAAACGGGTCTCGGGCGACCAGGGCTCAGCCACGACCGCGGTGCCCACGATCCTGGGCCAACTGTCTGTGAAGTTCTGGAAGAAGACGGTCGGGTGCAGGAAGGTATATTCCATGCCGGAGGTCAGGATGGCTTCCTCGACCGGCGCCTTCTGGAAGTGGTTTGCAAGGCCGCTCAGGATCGGGTGGATTACCGAGGAAAACACGAAGCGGCGAACGCCTGCTTCCGTCGCGGCCTGGACCACGGCCTTGCCGACGTCCGCCTCGTTGGGGAGGAAGGCCGGGGCGATGTAGAAGACCCGGTCCACACCCTTCATTGCGGTTCGGACACTTGCCCCGTCAGTAAGATCGCCGACCACTGTCTTGGTGGCCCCAGCCGCTTTCGGCGCGTTGATTTCATCGGGACTTCTCACAAAGCCGCGGACGTTTGCGCCACGCTTCGTTAGCTCGGGAACGACCATGCCGGCGAACTTTCCGGCCGCACCTATGGCCAATATCAAGGGCTGTTTCTCAGACATCATCAACCTTTCAGGCGAATCTCCACCTTGCGCTTTTGAAGCTCCTTCACGACCTCTGCACCAACTTTGCCGGTGCCACCTGTCACCAAAATCTTCATCGCGTTGCCTCTTCTTTGTTCCTCCTTCGAAGATGCTTCGCCGAAACAACTTGATACAGCACCGGACGCAAAACAGGATTGCACTAGAGCAATACTGTGGTGAACTCAACAAAGAAGACCTGCGTCGTAGCATCTGCCAGCGAAAGAAGCCGCGCGCAGATTTGTTCGATTCCTGCCCTTCTACAGTAAGGAAAGAAAGCGCCGCTGATGAATGACCTTGATCTCAATGATGTCCGTACGTTTGTTGCGGTTGCACAGGCAGGCACGCTGACGGCTGCGGCAAAGGAAATGCAGCTTCCTCCTTCTACGGTGAGCCGGGCTTTGACTCGGCTTGAGAAGCACCTTGGCGCTCTCCTGGTACAGCGAAGCCCCAGAGGTCTTGTCCTGACCGATTCGGGGAAAGAGTACCTGCAATCGTGCCGACGCGCCTTGCAGACCCTCAGAGAAGGCAGGGAGTTGCTGGAAGGCCGCCACTCAACTCCAAGCGGGCTCATCAAGGTAGTTTGTCCGGTTACGATGGCCCGCGATGTCTTAGCGCCTCTGCTGAAGGAGTTTCTAGCCCGCCACCCTGATCTGCGCATTGAAGTCGAACCTTACGCAGCGGGTTGGGATCAGGAGCCACGAGAAGACGCGGACGTGTTTTTCAAATTGCTGGCGCCGAAGGATTCCCTGCGACATGTGCGGCCATACCCAGGCACGGTTCGAGGACTTTTTGCCAGCCCCGACTATATCCAGGCGTCTGGTTGTCCGGCGACTCCGGATGACCTCACCGCTCACACCTGCGTCGGTTCCGGATCCTGGAAGCTGAGCCGAGGCAGAAGGGTCGTGACTCCGAACATCCTCTTTCAGGTGGTTACAAGCGATCCAGCGGTTGCTATGAAGATTGCTCTTAGCGGGTTTGGCGTCTCGATTCTGCCCCTGTGGATGGCGAAAAGCCCAGAGGTTCGAAACGCTTTGGTTCCGATTCTACCCCAGTGGACCACCGAACCGATCACTCTATGCGCCCTCTTCTCCGGTCCATCGCGCCTGACACCTAAAGTCCAGGTTCTGTTGGACTTTCTCGACGACCACATCGGAACTCACTTGGACCCCAGGCTCAAACAGAACCCAGTGAAAGGGTATTTCACAGATCGAAAGCTCTCACCAACGTCGGGCCCCTGAGCATGCATGCCGTTCCCTCGTTGGCTTTCGCGAGGGGCTCCTGTGCTCTGTTAAGCTGAGCCGCAGGATGGTGTCATGGACAACAAAGGGAATGACAGGAAATTGGTAACAATTGTGGTCGGGGGATTCCTGGTCAATGGCGGAAGAGGATGTCAGAGGTCTGCACAAAGTCGCATGCCCAGGTCTGGTGATTCTCAGGAACGTCGCCCAGGTCTGTCCGCGAGCAATTGAGAACCTGGCCCGTCGACACCCCAAGTCTCCCCAGCGTTTCTAGCGTAGCGGAAATGGGCACCGAACGCGCAGTCGCGACAGGCGTAGACGACGTGCTAGGACTTTTATTGGAATCACACCCACAGGCGCATCCGTCATCACGACGTCGGGCTTTTCGTTCTCAGCCGTTGTGTTGTTCCCCTGCATGATCCGGAGCGCAAGACGCGTGCGATTCTCGAACGACCCGCCGTAGTCGTCGTTGCGCGTGTTCGAAAGCGGCGAGAGGAACTCGTGGACAAGGTAGCCGTGCGCGAGGTGGATCTCGACGACCTGGAACCCGGCGCTCACCGCGCGTCGCGTCGCGGCGGCGAAATTCTCGACGACGCGATCGATGTCGTCGACGGTCATCGCGCGCGGTACGTGGTAGGTTTCGGAGAACGCGACCGCGCTCGGCGCGATCGGCGTCCACCCGCCCGCGTCGCGCTGGACCGCCGCGTCCCCGACCCACGGCACCGCCGTCGACGCCTTTCGTCCGGCGTGCGCGAGCTGGACACCGGGCGCGGCGCCTTGCGCGGCAATGAACCCCGCGATCGGCTTCATCGCTTCGGTGTGCGCGTCGGACCAGAGGCCCATGTCGCTGGGCGAGATGCGCCTTTCCGGGGAGACTGCCGTCGCCTCCATCATCACGAGGGCCGCGCCACCGACCGCGCGGCTCCCGAGATGGACGAGGTGCCACGGCGTTGGCGGCCCATCCTCGCTCGAGTACTGACACATCGGTGAGACGAAGATCCGGTTCTTCAACTCGAGACCACGAAGCTTCAGCGGCGAGAAGAGCTTGCTCGTCGCGCGTTCGATGCTCGCCGATAGCTCTGGGGTGCGTCGAACGGAAGCGTGCTCTCCCGGCGACCGCCCACCATCAGCCCCAGCAACTCGGGCAGCGCCTGCCCATCGTCAAAACTCCATCCGCGGCCAATGACATGGCGGTGACGTCGGTCGCGCGCGCGAGGTAGTCGTCTATCGATGTGCTCGTGCAGTTCGGACAGGCCTCGGTCCGTTATGTGAAACACATCCAGCTGCACGGCCTAACTATCCCTAGCGCGCTTCTCAAACCAGCGAAAAGGATGGCAATAGTGACGACGGTCAAGAGGATTGGCCGCCATCCATCGCTGCGTGCACGGAAGAACAGAACGGCCGCGCCGAACGAGGCCAACGCAGCCCCCAATAGGACGGTCGTGCCGTTCCAGGTCTTGGGACTTGCGCACGGGTCGAGGGCCGCGGCTAGCACCAGCACCGTGGAAAGAGCATAGCCCTGGGTGGCCACGATGCGAAAGGAGTGGTGGAGGGACTGCAAAGATGGAAGCCGCCAGAAAGTCCCACCCAGTCGCTTTCTTCTTAGCTGGCGCGCCTTGACCAGATAGGCGCATCCGTATGCCCCGGCAAGGGTTGCGGCGATTGCTCCGACTACGCTGAGGACAAGGCAGATCCGGGACGTGCAAGCGGGAGACTTGAGCGTGAGAACCCTAACGAACGCGGTCGGACCTATGGCCAGAATTGTCACCGAGGCCAGCATCGCGCCGTAGGTCAGGCGCGAAGCCGCTCGGACGAACACAATTACGGCAATCGCCAGCAGAACGACTAGTGCCGCACTCAGATGCCACGCGCTCATGTCATTCTCCCCGGCTCCGCGGGCCGCGAGGCACCCGTTGGCACCGTTTGGCCCTTCCAGATCCACGCGAACACGGATCGAGCGCCCGCAAGAAACCAGACCGCGATGACGGTATCGAACAACATGCAACCCCACGACGAAGTCGGCATGAATGGCCAGATGGGCCGGCCGTAGAAGTGGTGAAGCAGGTCCCAAGCGGCGTGCATCAGCCAAGCGAGACCGATGGAACGATAGGACGTCAGCCCACGGTAGACGACGACGGTGGCGA
>CAZTTW010000475.1:0-4465 GCA_964616265.1 uncultured Myxococcales bacterium
AGTCCTGGTGGCTGTCGTAGTACTCGTCGAACCACAGCACGTGCTGTCGCAGGATGGTCTGGCAATGAGGGCAACGAGGAAGAGTCGCATCGCACGGATCTTCCGCGAACCTCGCCAGATCGAACTCGGCGCGCGGTAGCGATCCCGCAGGCGCGCCATTCGGACAACCCCGCCTGGGACAGCGAACGCGATCTGCCCGGCCGTGCACCTCGATCAGATTTTGCGACCCCGCCTCGCGATGAAGGCCATCGATGTTCTGGGTGACGAGGAGCAACTCGCCGCCTGCTCGACGGATACGTTCTTCGAGAGCAACAAGCGCGGTGTGCGCGGGGTTGGGACGCGCGCCCAGGGTCTTTTCGAAACGAGACAAATACCACCGCCACGAGCCGACTGGATCCTCGCAGAAGTAGTGAAAGGTGCCGAGCTCGGTCACGTCGCGCTTCCAGATGGCGTCCGGATCCGTTCCACGGAACGTCGGAATACCGCTGGCGAGGCTGATGCCCGCGCCTGTGACGACCAGGATGCAGCCACGCGCGTGGGTGCGAAACAGCTCGGCTGTGCATTCGATGGCGTCCATCGCGAAAGAGTAGCGCGTGAGAGTCAGTCTATCGCTCTAGGTTACCGGAAAGAGTTGTCGCCAAGTTCCTGTCGCGACGGCCCACCAAGCGCCCTTTTGCCTACTCGGAGCCCGATCGATGGGATTCAACTTATAGGGCCGTTTCTCCGATGCTGATAGAGGTCCTATGATCTCTGCGCCGTCGCCCACCCCGCCGTCGAAGGCACAACCGTCCCGTCTACTGGGGCGCTACGTCATTTACGACGAGATCGCATCCGGCGGCATGGCGAGCGTCCATTTCGGGCGGATGCGCGGTGCGGTTGGCTTCTCTCGCACCGTCGCCATTAAGTCACTTCATCCGCACTTCGCACGCGATGCCGAGTTCATCTCGATGTTTCTCGATGAGGTCCGACTGGTGTCGCGGATCAAGCACCCCAACGTCGCGGCGCCGCTGGATGTGGTTTTGATCGAGCAAAGCGCAGAGCTTTTCCTAATCATGGAATACATTCACGGGGAAACCCTTGCGTGTCTGCTCCAAGGCGCGATCTTGGCCAACGTCACGGTGCCGCCAGCCGTCAGCGCGAGCATCATGAGTGGAGTCCTTCGTGGACTCCACTCCGCGCACGAAGCGACGGACGAGCTCGGCGCTCCACTTAACGTCGTCCATCGCGATGTTTCGCCACACAACATCATGGTCGGCGTAGACGGCGTGCCGCGCGTGCTGGACTTCGGTGTCGCGAAGGCGGTCTCGCGAAGCCAGTCGACCAGCCAAGGACAACTCAAGGGCAAGATCGCCTACATGGCACCCGAGCAGCTGGGTGCGAGTCCGATCGATCGCCGCGCGGATATCTTCGCAGCCGGAATTGTCTTTTGGGAGGCGCTGACGCTGCGGAGGCTCTTCGTGGCGGATGATGCAGCCGGCATCATGGGCAGGGTCCAGATGGCTCCGATCGATCGCCCCAGCGCCAGCAACCCCGGGGTGTCACCGGCCCTAGACCGAGTTGTCTTGAAAGCCCTCGATCGCGACGTCAACCTCCGATTTCAGACGGCCCAAGATTTCGCCGACGCTATCGAGGAGGCCATCGCCCTTCCCTCGACACGCAAGATGAGCGAATGGGTTGCGTACTTGGGTGGCCAACACTTGGCGGATGCCTCCGCGAGGTTGTCCGCGATTGAGAGCTCCTCGTTCGAGCAGGATCCGCTTGGCCCTTCTGTCGAAAGACAGCGACCTCAGAGCGCGGACATGCCGGTGCGCCACGTTCTCAGACGACCAGGGACCTACAGCGAGGTCACCGCCGTGGCCGAAGAGGTTCACGAAGGGGTGATGCGCACTTCAACTTCCGTTCTCTTGGCCAGAGGGCTGTTCTGGGGGCGAAGGCACTGGCCTGTGCTCGCCGGCGCGGCCATCCTCACGTTGATCACGGTGGTGGGCGCGGTTGGTATCGTTCGCGCGTCTCACCTTGCCGAAGTGAAGACTACGGTCGACTCCAGGCAGACAGCCAAACCGGCGCTCACGGCACGCGCCCTCCCTGCACCGAAAGACCTCGGCCAGCCCGGCCTAGGCACCACGGCCGTGTTGGTTGAATCGCCCCCCCACCCGTCCACGATCCCTCGCCCGGCGTACCCCCAAACGACCGCCCAAACGCCCGCGACTCATCGGAAGATCAAGAAGGACTGCAATCCACCTTTTTTTTTCGACGGGAAGGGCATTCGGCGGGTGAAACCTCAATGCTTGTGAGATCCGCGATAAGAATGGCGTCTTAAGATGAGAGTCTCCTCGATTCTGATTGCGACTTTGATGTGCATCTCCTGGCAGGGGAAGGCCACGGCGGCGGCGAACCCTCTGACCTGCGCCCAAGCGTATGAGAAGGCGCAGGAGGAAAAGACGGACGGCCGACTCAGCGCCGCGATCGAACACCTCAAGATTTGCATCGATTCGACCTGCCCCAAGTTCATCCACGAGGATTGCCTACGGTGGATGGATCAGACGGAGGTCGCTCTTCCCACGGTCGTCTTCTCGGTTCGCAAGGATGGGAAAGACCTGACGAACGTCGAGATTCTATGCGACGACAACCTGCTGATCGGAACGCTCGACGGTAAGGCGCTGCCGGTCGATCCGGGCCTTCACAACTTCACCTTCAACGTCCCGGGCCTTGCGCCCGAGGAGCGACAGCTGCTCATTCGGGAAGGCGAGCGCAATCGAATCATCAACGTTGATTTCGGTACATCCGGCGAGAGGGGCGCTCCGCCTCCCGCGCCGTCGCCCTCGTCGAGTGTCAAGACCGAGCCACCGGCCCCTCCAGCGCAGACAGGCGCCTTGGCTTACGGCCTCGCGGGCGTCGGCGCTTTGGGCGTTGCGGGCTTTACCGTGTTCGGGCTGATCGGGAACAGCCACCAGGGAGAGCTTGAACGTACCTGCGCACCCAATTGTCAGTCGGGTCAGATTGACGCTGTAAGAACCCAGTACCTTCTCGCGGATACGTGCCTAGGCGTAGGTCTGGTTTCCCTGGGTTTCGCAACCTACCTGTTCGTGAAGGGCCATGGCCAAAGCTCCCCTGATCGGAATGGGACAACCTCGGTCAGCTTCATTCCCAGGTCCACCGGTGCAGGAGGTGTCCTCCAGCTCTCTGCTCGGTACTGACCAATGCGAAGAAGACGACACATGATCTCCGCAGCAGGGTCTTCTCGAACCCTCTTGACCATCCTTGCCATCGTGGCGGGCGTAGCCTGCGTCGAGGGGGCTTGTAGCCTGCGGTCTCTCGACTACTTGGGAAACGGCCACGGGCAAGGTGGCGCCACGGCGGACAGCGCAAAGAGCGACGACTCCGCTCCCGTCACACCAAGCCCCGACACCCCAATCGTCGAGGATACTCTGACGGAAAACGGCGTCGGGGACGGATTGGCAGCGGAAGTCCCCGGTGAAAGGGTGCCAGACTCGGGTTCGGTCGTCGGCGCGGGCGATGGGAACGATGACGTATCTGTCAGCGGAGCCGGGGGCGCGGGTGGTGGGGGAGAGGTGGGATTGGCAACTGGCGGCTCAGGCGCGGGCGGCACCGGGAAAGAGATCGGCAGCGGCGGTGGCGCGGGTGGCACCGACGCCGGAACGGATGATGTTCCCGCTAGCAGCGACGGCGCAGGTAGTGGCGGAGCTCCAGCCAGCGGTGGTAGCGGAAGCGGCGGCTCCGCGGCAAGCGGCGGCACAGTAGCATCCGGCGGCAGCGGGGCTGGCGGATCGACGGAATTGGGCGGATCGACAGGACTAGGCGGATCGACGGTGTCGTCGAGTCCCGTAACCACCACCTGCCCGGGTGCCGTCCCCAGTGGTATCACCGCCGACTGGTGCTCGTGTGCTCAGTGGGGCGCCCTCAACAAGGGCGCCGCGGCCTACTACAACGACATCTGGGGATCCGGCCCAGGCCCTCAGTGCATCTGGGTCGCTGGCGGCAAATGGGGCGCGACCGCGAACCATCCCAGCGGTGGTGGCGCCAAGTCGTACCCACACATCGCGTACGTGCCAGGCACAGTGATAAGCGCCATCAAGACCTATTCGAGCAGTTTCGATGTGACTGTTCCCACCAGCGGTGCATGGGAAGCGGAATACGACATCTTGGTAAAGAACAGCAGCGGGAAGCAAACGGAGATCATGCTGTGGATGAACTTCACGCGCGGCACGGTCTCTCCGGCGTCGGATGCGGGTAGCGTGTCGAATGTGTCAGTCGGTGGGCACGCCTGGGATGTTTCCTACAGTTCCGTCGGAGAGAACAACGTGGTGTCGCTACTTCGCACGTCCAACACCAATTCCGGCACGGTCGACATCAAGGCGATCCTCGACTGGATCATAGCGAACAAGAACTTCTTCGACAGCAGTTACACACTGGATCAAGTGCAGTTCGGATTCCAGATCGTGAC
>CAZTTW010000476.1:0-4460 GCA_964616265.1 uncultured Myxococcales bacterium
CGATGTCTAAGCTCTATTTTCAAGGCGAGGCGCGCGGTTATTTCGGCGACTTCGGTGGCGCGTACATTCCCGAAATCCTGGTCGCCACCTTTCGCGAGCTCGAGGCGGCCTTCGCCGAGGCGCAGGCAGATCCGACGTTCTGGCGCGAGTACGAGACGCTCATGGGCGAGTACTCGTGTCGGCCGACGCCGCTGACTTTCGCCGAGAACCTCACGCGCCACTTCGGTGGGGCGCGCATCTTCGTCAAGCGCGAGGATCTGAACCACACCGGTGCGCACAAGGCGAACAACGTGCTTGGGCAAGGGTTGCTCGTGCGGCGCATGGGCAAGAAGCGCGTGATTGCCGAAACCGGCGCCGGCCAGCACGGCGTGGCCACGGCCACGATGGCCGCCAAGTTCGGCTTCGACTGCACCATCTACATGGGCGAAGTGGACGTCGAGCGCCAGCGACCGAACGTGTTCTGGATGGAACGCTTGGGCGCCAAGGTCGTCGCAGTCAAAGACGGCGCACGCACGCTGAAGGACGCCATCAACGAAGCGTTCCGCGACTGGGCCGCGAACATGGACTCGACCCACTACGTGCTCGGCACGGCGTGTGGCCCGCATCCGTTCCCGACCATGGTCGCGTACTTCCAGTCCATCGTCGGCAAAGAGCTGCGCGAGCAGGTGCAAGAGCGTACGGGCAAGCTGCCTCGACGCATTTATGCCTGCGTGGGTGGCGGCTCGAACGCTCTCGGCGTGTTTGGCGCCTTTCTCGAGGACAAGCCGGTCGAGCTGGTCGGCGTGGAAGCTGGCGGGCGCGGCCTCGAAAGCCACCAGCACGCCGCGCGCCTAGCGTCGGCCGACGCCAGCGTCGGCGTGGCGCAGGGTTATCGCACGTATTTCCTGCAGAACAGCGATGGGCAAATGCTCGATACGCATTCGGTGGCAGCAGGCCTCGACTACATCGGCGTGTCGCCCATTCTCGCGTACTTGCGCGATCAGGGCCGCGTGCGCTTCGAAGCCGCCACCGACGCCGAGGTAGTGGCCGCGCTGGCGCTCACCGTGCGCAAGGAAGGTCTCATTCCCGCGCTCGAATCGACCCACGCCTTCGTGCAGGCCTTCAAGGAAGCGCCTACGCTGTCCGCCGACGACGTGGTTGTGATCAATCAATCCGGCCGCGGCGACAAAGACATCTTCACCGTGGCCGAAGCGTTTTCCGATCCGGCCTGGGAAGAATTCATCTGCCGCAAGGCCAAGAAATACAGCCGCTGAGAATAGCCATGCTGGAAGCTCGCATTCACCAAGCCCGCGCCGAGAAGCCCATCCTGCTCATGACCCACATCGTGCTCGGGTACCCGAGCTTCGAGGCGTCGCTGCAAATCGTAGACGCCATGGTCGAGGCCGGCGTGGATCTCATGGAATTGCAAATCCCGTTTTCCGAGCCGATGGCGGACGGTCCGGTGATTTTGGCCGCCAACCAGAAGGCGCTCGCCGCGGGCGCGACGGTCGAGCGTTGCTTCGAGTTTGCCGCCGCCGTCAGTCGCCGCCACGCCATTCCGTTTCTGTTCATGAGCTACTACAACGTGCTCTTTCGCGCCGGTGTCGATCGCTTCGTGGAGCGCATGAAATCGAATGGCATCTGCGGCGCCATCGTGCCGGATCTGCCGCCCGAAGAAGGCGCGACGTACATGGCAGCCATGAAGCGCGCCGGTCTCGATCCTATCTTCATCTATTCGCCAAGCTCGGATACGGAGCGCATGCGCGCCATCGCCAAGCACGCTCGCGGCTTCGTCTACTGTGTGGCCCGCAAAGGCGTGACCGGATCGCAGACCACGTTTGCGGGCGACCTCGACGCCTATCTTGCTCGCTGCCGAAGCGCCACGAAGTTGCCGCTCGCGCTTGGCTTCGGCGTACAAGACGCAGCCGATGTGGAATTCCTGCGTGGCAAAGTGGATATCGCGGTCGTCGGCTCTGCCACCTTGCGCCTCATCGACGAAAAGGGCGTGGGCAGCGTCGGCGATTTCATTCGCGGCTTGCGGCCGACGACCTAGCCGCCGCTCGGCCGATCCCGACGCCATAAGACATTGGCGTCTCCGAATCGGTAGAGCGTCCATTGTGCGCTCGCATTCTCGAGTCTGTCGCTCAGACTAGAGTCCTTGGCGCTCAGCAATGAGAGCTATGGCCCGGGACAACAATATGCCACTACAGGACCGTGAGTCTGTGCGCGAGCTCATCGAGGCTTTGCCGGGAAACCTGCTAGCCGTGGACGAGACAGGAACAATCCAGGGCGCCAGTGCAGGTTCGCATGCTCTCTTCCGCCGCCCATCCCATCAGTGGGTCGGCCTTCCCATCAAGGACATTATTCCTGGTTTCGATGCGACCGAAGCAAGCTCGTCGGACAATCGACGAAAGCGTGAAACGACGGGCCTCTTGCCTGATGGCTCGACGCTCCCGATTGAAATGGACATTTCGCCCCTCACCGCGTCCAAGGGCCGACTGGTGATCCTCGGGGTCACCGACCTTTCGCATCAGGGCAGCCACGAAGAATGGTTTCGGCTTGCGGTCGAGGCTGCGCCCGAAGGAATGATTCTCGTCGATGCGCACGGCAATATCGTCTATGCCAATTCCCAGACCGAACGCATCTTCGGGTATTCGGTAAGCGAGCTTCTCGGCCGTGACCTTGAAGCCCTTCTCCCCGAGCAGCTCAGGGAGCGACACGTCGTCGATCGGGTCGGCTTCCATCACAATCCGAAGCCGCGACTCATGGGAGTAGGCCGCGAGCTCTTCGGCCTCCACCGCGATGGCCATGCGATTCAAATCGAAATCGGCCTCAACCCTTTACGGCGGCAGGACGAGACTTTCGTGCTGGCCTCGATCGTCGACATTGGCCCGCGCAAGGCGCTCGAAGCGCGACTCATCCAGGCGCAGAAACTCGAGAGTCTGGGCGTGCTGGCGAGCGGTATCGCCCACGACTTCAACAACCTGCTCACCGGAATTCTCGGTTACGCCGATCTGGCTTTGCTTGAAATGTCGCCCGCCTCGCCGGCGAGAGAAAGCATAAGCAACGTCATCGCCGGAGCCCATGGTGCGGCCGAGCTGGTGCGCCAGATGCTGGCCTACACGGGAAAGTCTCATTTCGAAGCCCGCCCCGTCAGGTTGTCCGAGGTGGTGGAGGAGATGTCTCAGCTTCTGCGTGTCTCCATTTCGAAGAAGTGCGTCCTGCACCAAAAATTCGAGCCAAATCTGCCCGAAATCGAGGGAGATCCGGCCCAGATCCGACAGGTGATCATGAACCTCATCACCAACGCGTCGGACGCCATCGGGGAACGGAGCGGAACCATCGCGATCAGCACCGGCGCGATTTTGTGCGACGCGGACTACCTCGCCACCCTCAGCCTCGAGCAGGAGCTGCGGGAAGGACTCTACGTGTTCTTGGAGGTGTCGGATACCGGGTGCGGGATGACGGATGCCGTTCGGTCGCGGATCTTCGATCCTTTCTTCACGACGAAGGTGAAGGGACGCGGCTTGGGGCTGTCGGCGGTGCTTGGAATCGTGCGCAGCCACCATGGCGCCGTGAAGATCTATTCAGAAGCCGACCAAGGAACGACGTTCAAAATCTTGTTCCCGGCGTCGTCGCAAGGAGAAGGCGGCGCCGCCACCTCTGACGGACTATCGCCCGACTGGAAAGAGTCTGGCACCGTCCTGGTGGCGGACGACGAGGCGACCGTTCGGTCGCTGGCAACGGCCATGCTGAAACGCATGGGCTTCGAAGTTGTGTTGGCAGAAGACGGCAAGCAGGCGCTCGAGATCTTTGCGCAGGATCCAACGCGTTTCCGCCTGGTGATTCTCGATATGACGATGCCCCACATGAGCGGCGTCCAAACGTTTCGCGAGCTCCGCCGGATATCGCCGAGCACTCGGGTGATTCTGTCGAGCGGGTACAGCGAAAAATCCGTCATTAGCCAATTTGCTGGAAAGGGCCTGGCCGGATTTCTTGCCAAACCCTACCGTTACGAGGAGCTCTCGAAGGCCGTGCACGCAGCCCTTCACCCCTCGACGCAACAGACTTAGCCCTCATCACCAGCGGACGAGCACACGTGCCAGTGCCAACCCCAGCTTCCACACGGGCTCGACCAGGTAAGCGACAATCGGATTGCGAAAGTCCGGATAGTCGATGACCGCGGTGAACTGTTCGAGCAGTTGCCGATCGGGTACTCGTCGAATACGCGCGACCTCGCGCCGCCCCCGCAAGAGATAGCGCCACGCCGATGGCCGAAAGAACCACAGCAGGGAGCGCACCTTCGAGCCGAGCCAGCCGGCCTTGGTAGCCATCAGCAAGAGCCCGAGGTCGGTGACCACCAGGAGTGGCAAGAGCAAGGCAATGGTCGCCAAGCGATAGTTCTTGAGCACGACGATCCAGCGGTTGCGTTCCATCCAGTACCACTTGGACGAAGCACGCGAGAATTCGTAGAAGTGGCG
>CAZTTW010000477.1:0-4457 GCA_964616265.1 uncultured Myxococcales bacterium
TCGATGATTTCGTTCAGCTTGACCGCGACCTTGTCCTCGTCGCCTTTGCTCTTGGGATGAAGGGCGTAGGTGATGAGCGGTGCCGGAATGGTGGGCCGGGGGAGGGCGAAGGGAGCCTTCTCGTCGGAGAGCGTGTCGCCCGTCTTGGTTGCCTTCAGCTTGGCCACCGCCACGATGTCGCCGGGGAACGCCTCGGAGATGGCTTCTCGGGTCTTGCCCTGCAAGGCGTACAGCTGGCCGAACCGTTCTTTGGTGTCGTGGTTGACCGAGACCAGCGTCGCATCGCTTTGCAGTTTGCCGGTCAGCACGCGAAGGATCGACAGCCGGCCGATATCCGATGTCGACGTCTTCCAAACGTAGGCTGAGACCGGTGCGCTCGGATCGGGGGCTCGTTCGGTGGGGGCATCGCCCTGCGTGCCTTTCCACGGTGCACGATCGAGTGGCGATGGAAGCACCTCCACGACGAAGTCGAGAAGTGGCTGGACGCCGAGGCATAGGGCCCCCGACGTTGCTAGGACGGGCACGACCGCGCACTTGCGCACGCCTTGCGCGAGGCCCTTGCGAGCTTCTTCGTCGGACAGCGTGCCGGTCTCGAGGTACTTCTCCAGCAGGTTGTCGTCCGCCGAGGCGATGGCCTCGTACAAAACCTCGCGCGCTTTCTTGGAGGCGTCCTGCAGTCCGGCCGGCACGTCCGCGGTGGCGACGTCGCGGCCCTCGTTACTGAAGCGCAACGCCTTCATGCTCATGAGATCGATGACGCCTTCGAGGCTGCTTTCCTGTCCGATGGGCAACTGCACGGCGACCGCTTTGCTGGTCAGCGACGTCCGGATGTTTTCGAGCGCGGTATCGAAGGCAGAATTATCGCGATCGAGTCGAGACACGACGATACAGCGGGGCAGACCGATTTCCTCGACCATGTCCCAGGTGCGCTCGGTGTAGACCTGCACGCCTTCGTTTGCTGACACGAGCAACAGCGCAGAATCCGCGACGTCGAGGGCAATGCGCGTTTCGACCAGAAAGCTGCCATTGCCCGACGTATCGATGAGATTGACTTTCGTCTTCTTCCATTCGACGTGGCCGACCGCGGCCGAGATACTGGTCTTGCGCTTTTGCTCTTCGGGCTCGAAATCGAACGTCGAGGTGTCGTCGTCGACACGCCCGAGACGCTGGTTCGTCTTCGTGCAGAAGAGGATAGCTTCCGCCAACGTGGTCTTACCCGCACCACCGTGGCCAATCAGCGCAATGTTCCGAATCTCGTTCGCCGCATAGCTCTTCATGGTTTCCGTTACCCTTTCATGGAGGTGGGAACCCTCAGAATCGGCCGGTGCACATCAGGAGGTTACAACTGGGTACCACCCTCGATTCAGTCACATCAATCTTTCTAAAACACCTGCCTTCCGAAGTCGAGGTGGACAAGGATGCGATAACCACGTGCGGAACAGATTTGCCAAAAAGCAAGCTGGAATCGGCTTTGGTGAGCAATCAACGGCGATGGCCAGCACCATCGGTGAGACTCGTCCTTGAGTCTGTTTGTGGAAGACCCAGTCACGAAATCAGGTATCGCCGTGCGCTTTTCTCGGAACGATCACGCACCCCGTAGCATCTTCAGGAGGACTACAAACCGAGGCAAGGAGAGAACGATGAAACGAAGTGCAAATGCAGCGTGGAATGGCGATTTGAAGTCCGGCAAGGGCAAGTTCACCGTCGGAAGCGGTGCGATCAAGGATCAGAGTTACACCTTCAAGACGCGGTTCGAATCCGATCCGGGCACCAACCCGGAAGAGCTCATCGCGGCCGCCCACGCCAGCTGCTTCAGCATGGCGCTCTCGGCCCAGCTCGGCGAGCGGGGCATCACGCCCGAGGCCGTGGAAACCTCGTGCGCCGTTACCTTCGAGGATCTGACGCTGACCAAGAGCGCCCTCACGACGGTCGTGAAGGCGCGCGGCGCGGACAAGGCCAAGGTGGAAGAAGCCGCGGCAGCTGCGAAGGCAGGCTGCCCGATCTCGAAGGTCCTCAAGCTGGACATCAGCTTGGACCTCACCGTCACGACGTAGCTCTTAGGACGCGCTCCCAAGCGCCGGGGCGGAGGTGATGCTTCACGTGCTCCGCCCAGCGCCGGATGCGCAGCTCGATGGCGGTGCTCGTCTGTACCTCTTGTTCGGGAAGCCCTCGACTGTGGCGAATCTGGTTCAGGAAAGCGCTTCGCCACTCGTCGCTGTTCAGAACTCCGTGCAGGTAGGTTCCGACCACGCGATAGCGACGCCATCCGGTCATAGCTCCGCCGCCAGCGAGAGGCTCGCCATCTGAGTCGGCTTGGTCGCATAGGTGCGTGCGACCGTGATGGATCTCGTAGCCTGAAAGGCGAAGGCCGGGCTTCGGCCACAGCGATTCCGTCTGGCTTTCCTGCACGACTTTTTCCGGATCGAAGACCGTGCTCGTGGGCAGAAGGTGCAACCCCTCGAAGAAGCTGGGACCGGCTTCGCTGCCCGCATCGTCTTTCAGGGTTCGGCCAAGCATTTGGTAGCCGCCGCACAGCCCGAGAATCCAAGTGCCGCGATCGTGGGCGGTTCGGATGGCCTCGGCCATGCCGCCAGCGGTGAGAAAGGCGAGATCGCCCAGCGTGGCCTTGGTTCCCGGCAAGATCAGAAGATCTTGCTCCAGGGCGAGACGCGGATCCGTCAACCAGGTCATCTCCACGTCCGGCTCTGCGGAAAGAGGGGCGAGATCTTCGGTGTTGCTTACCCGCGGATAGATCACGGCGCCGACCTTGAGCTTGCCGGCAGTCGCGCCCCGATTGATCGGCATGCGGAACACGTGGTCTTCCTCGTCGAGTCCGTGCTCGAAGTGGGGAATCAGCGCCAACACGGGCACACCGGCACGTTCTTCGAGAATGCGAATGCCATCGTCGAACAGTCGCGCATCGCCGCGAAACCGATTGACCACCACGCCGAGCACGCGATCGCGATCTGCCTCGGGCAGCAAATCCAGGGTGCCGAGGATCTGCGCGAACACGCCGCCTTTGTCGATGTCGGCGACGAGCACAATCGCCGCGTCCGCCTGGCGCGCAGGAACCAGGTTCACGAAGTCGCGTTCCATGAGGTTGAGCTCGACGGGGCTGCCGGCGCCCTCGAGCACAATCACCTGATGGCGAGCGAGCATGCGCGAGAGCGCCTCGGCCGCGAGCGCGCGTAGCGGGTTACCCTCGCGAAAATAGGCTGCGGCCTCCTGCATGCCCAGCGCTTTGCCGAGTGCGATGACTTGCGCTCCGGTCTGGCTGACCGGCTTGAGCAGAACCGGGCCCATGTCCACGTGCGGAGCTTTTCGGCAGGCTAGCGCTTGCAGGATCTGGGCGCGCGGCATTTCCAGCCCGTCGGCAGTCACGCCCGCTTGATTCGCCATGTTCTGCGCCTTGAACGGCGCAACGTCGAATCCCGCGTCGGCAAGCAATCGACAGAGCGCGACGGACACCAGGCTCTTGCCCACGTCCGACGCCGTACCAAGGATCGCAAGAGCGCGCGCCATCTCCGAGCGCAATCAGACGGTGCGGGAGAAAACCGGCGCGGCCGCCGAAAGCTTGGGCGCCAAGTGGGCGTCGAAGCACATGGCCAGGTTGCGCACGAAAACCTGGCCTAAGCCCACGGCACGCACAGACTGCTCGTCGATTTCGCACATGCCGTCGGCGACGAAGGGCGCGAGCTGCTTGAGCGAGTCGCCGAGGTAGTCGCCAAAAACGATGCCGTGCTTGGCTTCGATGGCCTTGCGGTCGACCACGAAATTGCACATCAGCGTATGGATCACGTCGCGGCGGATCTCGTCGTCGGCCGTGCGCTGGTAGCCGCGCGCGACCGGCAGCTTGCCCTCGTCGAGCATGCGGTAGTAGTGCACCAGCTTCTTCTCGTCTTGCACGAGCGCGCCGCGCACGTCGCCGATGGCCGATACGCCGAAGCCGAGCATGTCGGCGCCGGCCATCACCGTGTAGCCCATGAAATTGCGCTGCAGGCGACCCGCGCGCTGGGCAATCGATAGCTCGTCGGAGGGCAGCGCGAAGTGGTCCATGCCGATGGCTTGATAGCCGGCGTCCATGAAGCCCTCGCGCGCGATGGCGAGCAGGGCGAACTTGGCGTCGCGGCCGGGCATGGCCGGCACCTCGATCTGCTTCTGGTGCCCGCGCTGGTTGGGCAAGTACGCGAACGAATAGACCGCGACTCGGTCGGGTGCCAGAGCAACGGCCTGGGCGATCGTCCGCGTGAAGGTCTCGGGCGTCTGGCGGGGCAGCCCATAGATGAGGTCGATGTTGACGCCCTGAAAGCCGTTCTTGCGCGCGCACGCCACCAGGTTTTCCGTCGCCGCCAGCGGCTGCTCGCGACCGATGGCAACCTGCACGTCGGGCTCGAAATCCTGAACGCCGAGGGAAATGCGCGAGAAACCCAGGCTGGCCAGGGCTTCGATGTGCGCGA
>CAZTTW010000478.1:0-4435 GCA_964616265.1 uncultured Myxococcales bacterium
CGTGGCTGAGCCGTTTTCTGCCTCGATCGCTGGCGCCTGGGACTTCACGCCGGCGGGCGGGGCCAAGCGCACGCTCCAGGTTCCCGGCGGCGGCTGGGCGAAACAAGGTGTCAACGCTGCCAGTGGTACCTACGCAACGCAGATCACGGTTCCCGATTCCGGTGCCGCGCAGACAACCTTGATCGAGTTCGGCGCGGTGAATTTCCAAGCAACCCTTTCGGTCGACGGAAAGGAAGTGGCAACGAACACGACCTCGTTCCTTCCATCCGTTTTCGACGTCACCAAGTTCGTGACCCCCGGCAAACAGCATGCGATCTCGGTGCTCGTCAAGGGCGGTCAGGCGATGAAGAACAGCAGCGGCCTATGGTTGATTCCCATGGCGTCGGATTGGTCCCCCAACGTCGCGCAGGGAATCTTCCGCTCGGCCATGGTACGTGTCGTGCCGGACGTCTACATCAGCGACGCCTTTGTGCGGACGAACGTCACGGACGGCACCCTGACCTACGACGTGCTCGTCACGAACACCGGTAGCACAAGCCAAGACGTTACTCTGTCGAGCGCGCTCAGTTCCTGGAACTGCGACAGCTTCACCTATCCGACCATCGCCGACAAGACGGTCACGGCAGCCCCCAACACCACCACGACGGCGACCATTGGCCCGATCAAGTGGGGCCTCGACACGAAGTCTTACTGGTGGCCAAACGTTCCCTACCAGGCGGACTACAAGGCTCGGCTCCACAATTTGAGTATTCAAATGAACCGCGGCGGCAAGACAGTCCACAGCAAGGTCGTCCGTTTCGGCTTCCGTCAGAGCGAAAGAAAGCGCGCCGATGCCAACCACGTTTACTACTACCTCAACGGCGTTCGCGTGAACCTGCGGGGTGACAACATCCAAGGGGCGGACTACGACAGCATCGACACCGGCGGCAAGGGCGACGCGTACGATACCCATCCGGGCTTCCTGCCTCCCTCGACGGGAAACCCCGGGTGGCCCCAAGCCGTGCGAAACTACCAAAAGCTCAACTACAACTTCATCCGCATCCATCAAGAGCTCGCGTCACCCTACATGCTCGACACTGCGGATGAGCTTGGGCTCATGCTCATGGGCGAGTCGGCCATTCGCTGCAGCAACCAGAACGTCGACTTCACCGCCTCACACGACACCATGGTCGGCCACGTCCAGGCGATGGTGCTTCGCGATCGCAACCACCCGTCCATCATTCGATGGAGCCAGGCCAACGAGCCGAACGGCTGCGCTTCGCATGGCGATTCGAATCAGTTCGAACAGGACCTGTTCAACGCCATGACCAAGCTGGACGGCACGCGTCCCATCAGCGTCGACTGCTGGTTCGGCTGCGGACTCTATGGCATGTCAAGCCCGGCCTTCACGGTTAGCCAACACTACAGCAGCGGCCTCGGCAAATACTCGGAGGAGGTGAACGCCAGCAAAGACAATCCTACCGGGCAGGGCGAGTACATTTGGGCGAGTGACAGTACTCGCCAGGGATTGACGTGGTTTGGAACGTCGGCCATGGCGATGCGCCGACAAGACGGTGTCGACATCCGGCCGTACACGTTGCTGTCGGGCTGGGCTAGCTTCATACCGGGCGTCAAGAGAACGGAAATGACCATCGAGCAAGGTGGGCCTCCGGTCTTCGGCGAGGACAATTTGCCGGATCCTTGGTCGAGCCAAATCATCCGGCGCGTCCAGAACGGCTTCAGTCCCGTGCTCGTCGCGGACAAGGACTACTGGGAGACCAACAAGATGTCCAATACCAACGGTGATTGGCCATCCTCAGTCCCCGCCGTCGCAAAAGGCGCGACCCGCCCAACGACCCTCTTGGTTTTCAACGATACCTTCTCGGGAACCAGCGTCGATGTGACCTGGGAGATCCATTCCGATAGCCCGACAGGGACGAAGGGCGATTCGGGCACGTTTACAATCGACGTGCCGCTGGCCACCATGGGAACCCAGTCGATCAGCTTCACGGCACCGACGTCGGGCACGAAGTTCTACCTGGTTCTTACCGCCCAAAAGAGTGGAACAACCGTCTTCCAAGAGACGGACGAATCGTTCACCCTGCAATAGCGTCCTGCTCTGCCCAATCGCGCTGCCTGCTCGCAGGGCCGGCAGCGCGCCCTGCGAGGCCACGAGGGGCAATCGGACAGGGAACATCATAATCGCGGCGCATCATGGGAACTAAGGTGTATGCGCTGTAATAGGTCCCCTCTATATCTCACGTTCCTACTCCTAAGTTCTCTTGCGGCCTGCAGTGGGAGCTCGGCGGGTAGCGGGGCCGGCGGGCAAAGCGGCGGTTCGACCGGCGACGGCCAGGGCGGGCGCGGCGGCACGGCGGGCATAACTAGCGCCGTTGGAGGATCCGCGGAGAGCGGCGGCAACGCTGCGACGGGCGGCGGCACGTCTTCAGGCGGGGCGGGCGGAAACGGCGCCGGCGGAGGACGCGGAGGAAGTGGCGGCAATTCTGCGACGGGGGGCACGCTCCCAGAGGGCACCGGCGGAAGCGGGGGGACGGGCGTCGCCGGAAGTGGCGGAGCTCGCCAGACAGGCGGCGCAGGCGGATCATCCGGCATCTCGGACGGCGGTGCGCCTGCCGGGAATCATCTTTACGTCTCGCCGACGGGCAGCGGAACGACCTGTTCGAGCGCGGCACCGTGCTCGATAAGCCAGGCGCAGACGGCCGTGCGGGCACTCGCGAGTGCGGCGCGCGCCGACGCCGTCGTCGAGCTCAGCGATGGAACTTACGCGCTCGGGGCAACGCTCGGGTTCGACGCAACCGACTCGGGCACGACTGGCCATCCGGTTGTTTGGCAGGCTGCGGCCGGCGCCCATCCGATCCTGTCGGGAGCGAAGAAAATCACGGGATGGACGGCCAGCGATGCAGGAAAGAATATTTGGAAGGCGTCGGCGCCGGGCGAGTTCGCCACTCGCCAGCTCTACGTCGATGGCAAGATCGCCGTGCGCGCGCGGACGGAGGTCAGCCGCTCGAGCATCTCGATGAACAACACCGGAATCGGCGGCGTTCCGAGCTCGGTCTCCGGTGCGTCCCAGCCCAGCCGCATCGAGTTTCACGCGATCGGCTCGTGGACCGACCGCTACGCGCCCGTAAAGTCGTTCTCCGGCGGGTCGGCGACGATGGCGCAGCCGGCGTGGGCGAACAACGTCTGGGGGTTCGACACGATCCCCAGCTCGTACCGACCGTCGACCACTTGGTTCGAGAACGCGTACGAATTCCTCGATAGCGCGGGTGAGTGGTACCAGGACACCACGGCGGGAAGCCTCTACTACATCCCGCTTTCGGGTCAGGATATGAGCAAAGCCGACGTCGAGCTTCCCCAGCTCGAGTATCTGCTCGTTGTCGGCGGCACCCTCGATGCGCCCGCGCACGACATCACCTTCCAGGGACTGACGTTTTCTTATACGAGCTGGCTGAACCCGAGCACGTCGGACGGATGGGCGGATCAGCAGACCGGCGGGTACATCCACGGCGACGGAAAGGGCGAGGGATACGCAAACGGCTACCCCAACTTCGATTCGACGCGACCCTTCTGGTGGCAAATGCCAGGCGCCGTGCAGGTGTCCGCCGCGAAGAACGTCACGTTCCTGCGCGATCGCTTCGTGGGCCTTGGCTCCGTCGGGCTCGGCATTGGCAACGACGACAACGCCCACAAGACCGGCGTCGGTCTGGCGGCGGACACCATCAACGTCACGGGCTGCGTGTTCACGCAAATCGCCGCCGGGGGCATCGTGGTCGGCGGGATCCGGGCGAATGCTCACCACCCGAGCGACCCGCGGATGACCGACCAGAACATCACGATCTCGAATAACCTGATTCACGACATCGGCATCGACTACCGCGATTCGGACGCAATCCTGCTGACCTATGCGGCCAGTTGCCTGGTCTCGCACAACGAGGTCTACAACCTGCCGTATTCGGCCATCAGCAACGGCTACGGGTGGGGCCAAAACGACGACGGCGGCAGCAAAGACTACCAATCGCGCGGTCTTTACCAGTACCAGCCGCTCTACACGACGCCGACGACCTCGAAGAACAATCAGTTCGTCGCCAATTACCTCCACGACAACCAGCAGCAGATGAATGACGGCGGCGCGTTCTACGAGCTGAGCGCGAGTCCGGGGACCGTGTTCTCGAAGAACTACCTCAAAGCGCCCGCCCACAGCGCGGGCTCGAATTTCGGCACGTACAGTGACGAAGGAACAAGGTACATCACGTTCAGCCAAAACGTGTTCGATGGTTTTGGAGAATGGGCGAACCTCAACTGCACCGACGTCAACGAAACCGGGAACATCACGTACACGGGCAACTGGGGCGCGACGGCACCAATCTCGGGCCAGAGCGGGTGCAGCGCAAGCTCGCGTACCTGCCTGGCGTCTTACACCAACAGCGGGACGACG
>CAZTTW010000479.1:0-4426 GCA_964616265.1 uncultured Myxococcales bacterium
GCCCGCGGTCACCCAGCTTTGAAAGAGCTGCTTGTCCGTCGCAGAGAGGCCTCCCCCTGGCGGCATCGCTCCAGCCCGAATAGCAGAGTTGGCCTGGGACGCGTTCGCTTTCACACCCGCATAGGTGCTGAGATCAACGCCCGCCGGTGACCTCGATCCGGTATGGCAGCTCGTGCAGTTCGCTTTCATCATGGAAGCAATATCCTTCGCATAGCTGACGGCCGACACGGTATCTGGACCGGCATCGTGAGTCGTCGAGCTGCCACCGGAGCCGCCCGAGCTCGCCGTTCCGCCTGCCCCGGAAGCCGTCGAGCCGCCGGAACCAGTGGTACCGCCGTGACTGACGAATCCGCCTGAACCTGCGCCCCCAGTCTGGGTCACAGTACCGCCGCTGGCGACGGCCGTTCCGCCGCTGCCCGCAGAGCTGCCGGCCGAGCCTCCGCTCGCTACGGAGCCGCCGGCGCTCGTCGTGCCTCCGCTTCCGCCCGAACCGCCGCTGCCCACACCGCCGCTGCTACCACCTGAATCACTGTGTCCGCCGGAACCAGCGTTGCCTCCGCTGGCGCTGGTCGACCCTCCGCTCAATTCGGTGTAATTCGGCGACGACGGTACGTTGTTGTCGCAAGCGAAGATTCCACCCAAAAGAAAACAAGCCAAGAGTGAGCGCCTTAACATCATGCGACCTCCTTGACCTCGGCTGTGCAATGGACGAGGTTTTCCTTGGATGCAGGTCACGCACGTTCGGTCACAACCGCGTTAGGTCGCGCAGGGCCATGGTCGAGTTTACCGGCGCTCGGCGCGGCTCAGCTGAAGAGTCGGCGCAAGGCTCGGCCCAGACGGCCAAGCCAGGATGATTGCCCCTTGCGAGCTGCCGAGGTGACCTTCGATGTCGGCGGAGGCACCGGATGCGAGACTGAACGTTTCTTTGCGGCCTTGGGTAGCTTGGCAGATGGCGCCTGCTCGTCGGCCTCGACCGCGCCCTTGTGCTTGAGCGCTTCGTCCACATGGGCAAGCGTCCGCCGTACTTCTTTTTCCAAGGTCGAGCCCGGCGCGAGATCCAAGCGCAGCTTCGTCGAAGCCGCTTGGAATAGGTCCCCGTCGAAGCTTTCCGACGATCGCGGGCCCAGGTCGACCGCGAATTTGAATCGCGCCGTCAGCGCATCGGCGAGTGCGACCACCGAGGAAAGCAAGGGTGCCTTCTCGACAGCCGCCATGCCGTGATGGCAAACGACGACTTCCGCCACCTCGTCGGGGAGCTTCCACTGTCGCACGAGCATGGCCGACACGTCCTCATGGACTTGGGACAGAACCTCCGCAAGCACCAAGGGCTCGAGTGCCGCTTCGCTCTTCCTTCGTTCACCAAGCACGATCAAGACGGCGGCGATACCAATGTCATGCAGAAGGCCGCACAAGAATGCATGCTCGGAATCGAGGCCGGCAGAGGCGGCAAGCAGTCGACAAAGGTTGGCGCAGGCCGTGCTGTGACGGCGCAACTCCTCCATCATGCCGGAGTATTCGGCCGAGCGAAAAACCCGCATGTGCAGCGCAATTTCGAACACGACTTCGCCCAGGTTCTTGAGCCCCAAACGCAGCACCGCACTTCGCAGAGATGTCTCGGCGTCGCGTCCGCGGAACATCGGCGAGTTCGCCACGCGCAGGACGTGCGCGGCCAACATCGGATCGCGTTCGAGCAAGGCGACCAGCTTTTCTGTGTCGATGTCGGGCCGGCAAGAAAGGTCGTGAATCTCGAGCGCGACGCTCGGCAGCATCGGCGGCTTGTAACCGGGCGAGCCGAAGATGGCGCGCAAGCCCCCAGAGACGCGAAGCACGCTCGCCAAAGGCATGGCGGATTCGTTCGCGCCTGCGTCGCCGGATTTTCCGCCCGCGGAAGGGGCAGATGCATGCCATTCGCCCGAGGACATTTCCTTTTATGACATCGTAAGCAAAGGCAAAGATCTTGAGCTGCGCCGATTTGTCCATTTTACGAGACATCGGTAAGAGCACAGGCTATGCTTCGGGAAGGAGACGAAACCATGGACAAAACCAAGAAACTCTCCCTCATCGACCGTTTCGAGTCGGCTATCGAGCCGCTCATCGATTTCGTAAAGGCCGCTCCAGCGCAGGCCATCGGTTTCCGCCCCGCCCTGCCCGGCGCATGGAGCATTCGTGACCACGCCGTACATTTCCTCGACGCCGACACGTTCGCCTACGGCCGGCTGCGACTGACCATCACCCAACCCGGAGCCGAAGTCTTCGTGTGGAATGAAGAGGCTTGGCAAGAGCGGGCTCATTATGAGACCGCTGATGCGCTGACCTCTCTCGAGACCGCTCGCTCGCTTCGCCGCGTAGCGTGCGCCATGGCCCGCGCGATGGTCGACGAGAATTGGGATGAGTACTACGTGCGGCATCCCCAACGCGGACGCCTGAGCTTGGTCGACATCTTCAATCTTTACACCGAGCACGCCCAATTCCACTTGAGCTATTTCCGCCGGAACCTGGACGCTTTCCAGAGTAAGCACGCCTAAAATCCGACTCCGCCAGTCCGCAACTGCTGGCATGGGCCAAGCAGGTAAGGCATAACCGCAGTAGATCGATGCATATTCCACCAATCGACCCCAAGCACACCCTGCTTGCCGGAAATCAAGTCAACGAATTCAACGCTTTTGTGGCGCGGCTCAGCTCGGAGCAAACCGCCTGGCTGCTAGGGTATCTGACGGCGAGCCAGCAGCTTGCGCCAGGTGAGGCTTCCAAGGCCGCGACCAAGCCGGCAGCGGCCGCGGGTGCCGCCCAACTTACCGTCTTGTTCGCGTCCCAAACGGGCAATGCGGCCAAAGTGGCGAAGAGCGTCGCGGCGGCGGCGAACAGCGCGGGCATTCCCGCCATTGCCACGAGCACGGGAGACTACAAAACCACGAGTCTGCGCAATGAACGCAACCTCATTCTGGTAGCCAGTACCCAGGGCGAGGGCGATCCGCCGGAGTCGGCGGTCGAGCTCCACCGGTTCCTTTTCAGCAAGCGCGCGCCGCGCTTGGAGGAGCTTCGCTTCGCTGTGCTTGCGCTCGGCGACTACAGCTACGCCAACTTCTGCAAGGCCGGCGTCGACTTCGATCAGCGCCTGGAAGAGCTGGGCGCCAAGCGTGTGCTCGCCCGGGTCGATTGCGATGTCGAGTATCAGACCGCCGCCGAAGCGTGGCAGGGCCAAGTCATCGCGGCATTCAAGCCCTTGGCGACGGCAGCAAACGCTCCGGCCGTGGCCGTGGCCGAAGCCGCAGCTTCGGTGGCCGCCGAAGTCATCGAGACATCCGCCTACGACAAGAGCAAGCCATTCTCGGCGTCGGTGCTCGAGCGCATCAGTCTGAACGGCCGCGGCTCGCAAAAGCGGACCTTCCACGTCGAGATTTCCCTGACCGGCTCGGGGCTGAGCTACGAGCCGGGCGATGCCTTGGGTGTGATCCCGCGCAATTCGCCCGAGTACATCCGCGACCTGTTGCCGGTGGCGCACCTTTCGCCCGACGCCGCCGTCACCGTCGACGGCAAGGAGCGCCGCCTGGAGGATGTGCTGGGCGAGACGTTCGAGATCACGACCATCACGCGCCCTTTCGTCAAGGCGTACGCCGAACACACGAACGCTTCGGAGCTTCGTGCGCTCCTCGAAAAGGGCAACGAGAACAGCTTCCGCAGCTACACCCATGGACGCGAGATCATCGACGTTCTTGCCGCGTATCCGCCGCGGGATCTTCCCGCTCAAGCTTTCGTCTCGATGCTGCGCAAGCTTCAGCCCCGGCTCTATTCCATCGCGTCCAGTCTTCTCGTTCACGAAGACGAAGTCCATCTGCTGGTGGGGCTCACCCGCTACGAAAGTTTCGGTCGACACCGCGAGGGCGTTTGCTCGTCGTTCATCGGCGAGCGGCTGCGCGACGATGAGCCTTTGCGCGTGTATCCCTCGCCGAATCCCAACTTCAAACTGCCGCAAAATCGCGACGCGCGCGTCATCATGATCGGACCCGGCACCGGCGTGGCGCCCTTCCGCGCCTTCGTCGAAGAGCGCGAGGCCCTGGGCTGCCGCGGCCGCAACTGGCTGTTTTTCGGCGACCAGCACTTCACCACGGATTTCCTCTACCAGGTGGAATGGCAACGCTGGCACCGCTCGGGCGTGCTATCGCACCTCGACCTGGCCTTCTCGCGCGACCAAACCGACAAGATTTACGTCCAACATCGCATGGTCGAGCGCCGACGCGAGCTCTATGCGTGGCTGCAAGACGGCGCGTACGTCTACGTGTGCGGAGACGCGACCAAGATGGCGGCCGACGTGCACGAAGCGCTCATCGGCATCGTGGCGAAAGAACAAGGCAAGGGTCGCGACGCCGCCGTCGAATACGTCGAGAACCTGCAAGCCCAGAAGCGGTACCAGCGCGATGTGTACTGA
>CAZTTW010000480.1:0-4416 GCA_964616265.1 uncultured Myxococcales bacterium
ACGGCGGGAAGTTATAGTGAAGCATGAAGGTCTTTTCGAACTCTTCGCCGAGACCTTCGATGTGCTGCGCGTCCTGCTTGGTTCCGAGCGTCGCCGTCACCAGCGACTGCGTCTCACCGCGCGTGAACAGCGCCGAGCCGTGGGTGCGGGGAAGCAGGCTGACTTCCGACGTGATGGGGCGAATCTCGTCGGTAGCGCGGCCGTCGATGCGACGGCCGGTCGTCAGAACGAGCTCGCGCAGGTTCTTCTTCTTGGCCTTGCCGAAGACTTCTTTGACCTCGGCATCGCGGTCGGGAAATTCCGCCTTGAGTGCTTCGAGCGTCTCGCCTTCCGCCTTGTCGAGGGCGGCATAGCGATCGAGCTTCTCGCGAATGGCCATGGCGGCCTCGATCTTGCCCTTCGCGAATTCCGAGACGCGCGCTTCGATGATCGGGTCGACCGTCGGCGGCGTGAATACGCGCTTGGTCTTGCCGACCGCCGCGCGCAGCTTCTCCTGCAAATCGATGAGCGGCTGGGCTGCCTTGTGGGCAAACATCAGCGCGTCGACGATCACTTCTTCGGACACTTGCTGGGCGCCGCCCTCGACCATCACGATGGCGTCGCGGCTGGCGCCGACGATCAAGTCCAGCTCGGAGACATCGCGCTGGGCCACAGTGGGATTGACGATGAACTCGCCATTCACGCGTCCCACGCGTACGCCCGCGAAAGGACCTGCCCAAGGAATGTCCGACAAATGCAATGCCGCCGAGGCGCCGGTCATGGCCAGTACGTCCGTCAGGTTCTCACGATCCGTCGAAAGCACCATTGCAATGACCTGCGTGTCGAAACGCCAGCCTTTGGGAAACAGGGGCCGGCACGGGCGGTCGATGAGCCGCGAGGTAAGCACCTCGACCTCGGTCATGCGCCCTTCCCGCTTGAAATAGCCGCCCGGGATCTTGCCGGCCGCGGACGTCTTCTCGAGATAATCCACGGTAAGAGGCATGAAATCGATGCCCGGTCGAACGCCGGCCGAAGCGACGGCCGTCACCAGCACCATGGAGTCGCCGTACCGGACCACCACGGATCCGTCGGCCTGCTTGGCCATGCGGCCAAATTCAATACTCAGTTCCTTGCCACCAAGGGGTACACCTTCACGAACGAACATGTCTTAGCTCCTTTTCTTTTCGTCGTGGCCCCCGTGGCTTCGTCCCTTGTCTCGGCGATCTGCGAATAGGCGCGCGCGCCAGCCAGATCGGCGGGAAAAAGGATGAACGCAGGCACTGGGGCCTCCGCCATGAAACAACGGGCGGCACATGGGCCGCCCGTCCTCTATGAACTGCCGCTACTTGCGGATACCAAGCGTCTGGATGAGATCCCGGTAGCGCTTGACGTCCTTCTTCTTCAAGTAGTCGAGCAACCGGCGGCGCTGGCTAACGAGCATCAGCAGACCGCGACGCGAGTGATGGTCCTTGGCATGGACCCGGAAATGTTCCGTCAAATAAGCGATGCGCTCGGACAGGAGGGCAATCTGCACCTCGGGCGAGCCAGTATCGGCCTCGCTCCGGGCGAACTTCTTGACGACTTCAGCTTTCTTGACTACGGCTAGACCCATTCGGACACTCTCATTTCCATCGATTTTTCGGCGTTTTTGAATCCCTAATGTCCTACATCACGCGAGCGTAGTCAACCAATCGCTTCGCTTCACGTGTGTGACACTACCAGGAGGGTTTCGCTCCGCCGCAAAATGCAGGCGAGCACTCGGTCGAGCGTCTCCGGATCGAGGGTGGCAAAGCTCTCGTCCAAAACTCGAATCTCCGCTTGCTGGGCCAAGGCGCGTGCGACGCAGACGCGGGCGCGTTCTCCCTGAGACAGTTGCCAGCCACTGTCACCGACCATTTGTTGGATTCCGGCGGGCATGCGCGTCAGCAGGTCCGAGAGCCCAAGCTCCTCGCAAATTTGCACGTACTCGGCCACGTCGTCGTTGGTCGCCGGCCAGCGTCGGGCCATGGCGATGTTGAACAGCAGCGGTGCGGAGAGGATGTGATTCTCGTGGGACTGCGGCACGCTGGCCACCCGTTGGCGCCAGCGCTCGGGGCGCAAGCTGTGGTGGTCGAATCCGCCCAGCAGCATCAGCCCCGAAGATGGCTGGCGCAGGCCGCACAAAAGCGCGCCTAGCGTCGATTTGCCAGAGCCTGACGGTCCCTAGATCAGAACACGATCGCCGCGATGGATTTCGAAGTCGGCCCCCCGAAGCACAGGCTCGAGGCGACCAGGATAGCGGTAGGTCACGTCCCTGCCGACGAGAAGCGCGCGGCGTCCTTGGGTCGCGTCGTCGAGCTCGATAGGCAAGACCGCCACCTGTTCTGGCGGTGCGGGACCAACCGCTGCCGCTGCAATGGGCTTGGTGCTTCGCCAGGCGACCAGCGCCGCAGCAAGCCCGGGCCCGGTGTCGAGCGCCATCCGACGCATGGCCAGATAGATGAGCATGATGCCGCCCAGACTGACTGCGGTCTGCGCAGTGCCACCTCGAGTTGCAGCGAAGCTCGGCGCCAACGCCGCGATGGAAAGCACCAGCCAACCGCGCGGGATGAGCACCGCCATTTGGGCCATCCGCGTGTCCATGGCCGCCTCTTTGCGCGAGTAATCGTCAAGCGCACGTTCTTCACCGAGGTGACGCTTTTTCGGAGGAACCTGCGCGACCATGGTCCGATAACCGACCATGGTTTCGACGAGGTCGTCGGTCATGGCCAGTCGCGCATCGGCCCAATCGAGCAAGCGCCGGTGCAGTCGCCGAACCAACCACGCCACCAGCACCAGCCAAAGGCCGAGAAGAACGGTGTGAGCGACAGGAGCCGCACCGACGAGGAGAATCAGCAGGCCGCAAATACATTGCGCGACATCCGCAAACAACGTGACGCCCCCCGTGCGCGCCAGCGCATCGATGGCATCCGCATCGAGCACGATGCCAAGCAGGCTGCCGATGCCTCGTGACCGCACCGTGTCCGACGGGAGGCGAAGAATCCCAGCCAAGAGTCTCTCGCGCGTCAGCCCGCCCACGTGAACCGCGAGCCGCCCAGCGCCCCAGACACCGACAGCGCGAAAGGTCACGAACGTCATGAGCATCATCGCCCAGGCCAGCAGCCACCCGCGCGACAAGTGTCCCTCCATCGCGGCACCGCCGAGGAGCCACCACGATGCCACGAGGAGACCGAATGCCGCCAAGTAGAACAGCACCGTGGTGCTGAGCAGCCCAAGCGCTCCTGCTTCGAGAAATCGGGTAAGGAATCCGCTCTCCGCAGGCGCGAAGGAAAAGCCCGAGCAGAGCTCGTCCTTGCTGGTCGTGACGTGGAGAATTCGCTCGGCGGCACGACGCCCTCGCTCGGTCAAATGGGCCGCCTCGCAGAACGCCCGGATCCCGTCCGGCACAAGGACAGCACCGGCCAAGGCGCCGTCCACGTCGGCGACGGGAACGGTCGCAATCGTGCGGTCGGGCGCCAGGATCTCGACGCGGGCCCCGCCCGACACGAGGCCCAGCAAGAGGAACGCGGTTCGACCTGGTGCTCCCGGCGTAGCGACGAGCACGGGGCCGCCCTCTTCCAGCAGCGCGGCGGCGCTCAGGAGCGTTCGCTCTTTCGGCTCCATGATCATTCCGAGGCGAACGGCGGCGTCTTCGAGCCAACGGGAAAACGCGAGTGGATTCGATTGTCCGAGGCTGTGCGGAGCCGGCGACAGCCGCGGCGGACGATGCCTTGGAACGACTCGCTCGGCGATTGTTTCCATCGCCTGACCGAACATGTCGGCCGGCCAAGCCAAAGCGGCAAGACTGTCGTCGAGCTCTTGCGCGGGCCTTGCGTTTTGCTCCGGATTAGGTCGCACGGCTGCTGCCACCTCCCTCCTGGAAAACGTCACCACCCTCGACGCGAAAACGGCGCCACTCCGGCCCGGCCAAACGAGCGATAGCCCGCGATTCGGACTCGAGCAACTGCGCGTAGCGACTCTCCGCTTGCTCGGCCAAACGCGCAGGCACGTCGTCTTCGACGACACGTCCTTTCTCCAGCACGAGGACCCGTTCAAAGCCTTTGGTCTGCGCAATATCGTGCGTGATGCACAGAAGGGTCGCCTCTTTCCATCGCTTGCGTGCGGCTGCCAGCATGGCGAAGCGGCGAGCGCGCTCCAAACCACAAAATGCCTCGTCCAAAATCACCAGGCTGGGCTTGCCCCGGCAGATGCCGCGTCCGAGTCGCAGACGCTGGCCTTCGCCACCCGACAGGAGCGCGCCGCCGGCGCCCACCGGCGTCTGCAGTCCCATCGGTAGCCGAGCCAAGACCTCGCCGAGCTCGGCTTCCTCGACCGCCTCGCCGATGGTTTGCCGCTCGTCTTCACGACCGTAGCGGAGATTGTCGAGAAGGGTTCGATTCCACAATTGCACAGTCGGAT
>CAZTTW010000481.1:0-4409 GCA_964616265.1 uncultured Myxococcales bacterium
CAACGCCGAGGAGCCGGTCGCGCCGTCGGGGTTAAGAACGGGCCCAAACAAGAGCGACGTGCCCGCTCCCGATTCGAAGGCGATGTTGTTCATCGGTTGCTTCGAGTATTCGTAGGACTCAATCGCGCTAGAGAAGCCGGGAATGTCGACAACTCCGACGACGCCCCCGTCGGCTCCGCTGCTGGCTGGGTCGTAGTACATGCTGGGCGAGCAAACGTCGACCTGGCAGATGTATTCGCGGTGATAACCGGTGACGTCCCGACCCATGGCCTGCGCAAATGGCTCGCCGGAGATCTGCATCTCGACCGCCGCGATGAAGTGATCTTCGGTCACGAACGTTGTATCGACCGCCGTCACGTTCAACGCGAATGTCTGCTTGGCAGCGGTTGCATCCAGTGCCGTCGACGCCTCGGTCGTGGGATCTGCCCCATCCCGGGCGCCCTCGCCCGAAGTCCCGCAACCGGCGTACGAGGCCAGCATTGCGAACACGAGAACACGTGCACCGAGTCGCCTCGTGGGTGTCGCCGCAAGGAAGCTTTCCGCGCGATCCATCATTCGAGCACCTCCGAACACATGGCCTGTGTCCAGCCTTGGATGACCAGATCATCCCGAGGATTCCGTCATCCTTGAGGCGCAGCTAGCTCGGATAGCGCGTGCGAAATTGGCAGCCGGCGCGCCCCCGCCAATCGCGCCACCCGCAAGGCTTCAAGGCTCGCAGAAATAGAGGACGAGGAAACAGCACTCTGTTCCTCCGCCGACCGTGGTCACATTCCCTTGTTGTTGCAACTCCGCAGCTGCCGACGGTAGTAGTGGTCCACAGCCAATGTAGGCGCAGTAGTCGTCTCCTGGAGGAGGGGGGAAGTCAACCAGACTCGGACACTCTCCCGGTGCAACTCCCGCATCCAGGGCAAGGTACGTCTGATAGGGCGCAGGATCAGAACCAAAACAAACCAACGTGGACCCTTCGTAGGACCTATAGCAGACGCCACCGTCCACAGCGGCAACTTGTCTGAGCCCGGAATCAGGCAAGCTGAGCGTGATGGAGCCGCCCGAGCCCGAATCCCCCTGCGAACCGGCCGCCAAACTGGCGTCGCCTCCGCCACTTGTCTTCGAGCTGCCCGCGCCGCAAGTCGCAAGCAAGATGCTGATTGCTGCGATCGCCAGCAAACCTAGAAGAGCCCGCATCACGGCGAATCACTCGTGCAGAAAGCTTCCACACGGTGTTGGAGGTGGGTCGTGTCCGCTTGGTTACAAGTATTGTCGGTGGAGGCGCCGGTTGCTAGAGCGAGGGTCGAGAGGCTAGGAGTGCCACGACGCCCCGCCACCTTCGCCCGCCAGGCCTAACGGCCCTCGGACTCGAGGAAGTGGAACACGCCGATTGAGCATAGGTGAGAGCCGGATCGTCTCTGGCATCGCGATGATCGCCACGTTCGACGGATTGTTGCTTGACATCGTTTTAACTAGAGTTAAATCATGTTTTTACTATGGCCAAAGAGACGGTTAGGCAAGACCCGCGAGATCGGTCGGTAGACCGGTATCTGCACGCCCTGCTCTTGCTCACCAACCACGGCGAGCAGGCCGACACTGGGGATCTCGCCACCCGCGTGGGGGTGAGCCCTGCCGCCGCCAGCCGCATGCTTAAGAATCTCGCGCGCCGGAAGCTCGTGCGTCTCGAGCCCTACCAGGGGGCCGAATTGACTGTGGAGGGTATGCATCGGGCGCTCCGGGTGGTGCGCCGCCACCGCCTCCTCGAGTTGTTCTTGCACAAAGCGATGGATTTCGACCTGCGCGAGGCACATCGGCGCGCCTTGCTCATGCAGCCGACGGTCGACGAGGTTTTCGAAGAGAAGCTGGACATTATGCTCGGCCGCCCGAAGGTCGATCCGCATGGTCAGCCGATTCCTGGAAAAAACGTGCGCTGGCCTGCGCTGGCGGATTCAGCCCTCGGGGATCTCCCGGCCGGCTCCCGAGGACAAATCGCGCGTCTCACCAGCGAGGACGGAGAGGCTATCCGCTACCTCGGTACCCAAGGACTCCGGCCAGGCGTCGCCATCGTCGTCGAGAGCATCGCGCCCTTCGACGGTCCGGTCACGGTGCGCATCGGTCGACGTTCGGTCCACCTTGGCCGACGTCTTGCCCACATCGTGCGGCTGGTGAGCCCGTCCGAACACTCGACTGCCAAGAGGGAACGAGGCGGTCGCAGGACCGTCAGCCCCAAGACTTGAAACAGAAATGGAACCACCCAGTACCGAAACCCAACCTCATGATTTGCTCGTAGGCGAGCGTTGGTTCGATCGAGGTCATCGGCTGCGATGAACCTGCCGGCGCGTGCCTTTCAAGCCAACCAGAAATGGAGCACGCGCCATGAAGATTCAAGAATTTCTAGCCCCAGGGGATATCGTCGAGGATCTCACCGGCTCGACGGTGCCAGAGATCCTCGAGGAGCTCAGTCGCCCCGTCGCCGCGGCAACGGGAATGGATGCCAACGCGCTCGCCGCGCCATTGCTTGCACGAGAGAAACTGGGAACCACCGGAATCGGGGACGGCGTTGCGCTCCCCCACGCCAAGATAGCGGGCCTCAAGGAGCTTCGGGCCGTCTTTGGTCGCTCCCGAAGAGGGATCGCTTTCGGCGCCAGCGATGGGCCGACTCATCTTTTCTTTGCCCTGTTCGTGCCCGAGACGCGGCCAGGCATCCAGCTCCATGCCCTGGCAAGTGTCGCAGGGGTCATGAAGTCGCCGTCTCTGCGCGAGGCTTTGCTGCACGCCAAGAACGGAGCTGAACTCTACCGAATTCTCGTAAGCGAGGCACGGGCGGAGGTGCAGCCGTGAAACCGATTCGCGACATCCTCTAGAGAGGCGCCGATGATTTACAAGAGCAAGACGGTCGTGCCGTTCGGCACGGCGATCACCACCGGCATGCTGTTGGCGATGCTGTCGGTTCAGGGCTTCGCGGCTGCTGAGTCCAGCGGCGAGCCAGTCTCGACGGGGGAAACGGCCGCGCCGCCATCTTGGCTGGCCAACCTTCTCCGACCGGAAGATTGGTCCAGCTATTTCCAAAGCACCTACGTTTGGCAACGCCATGACGACTTCGCGGCGGCCTACGACGGCCCGCACAGCCTAAGCTCGCACCACGAGACCGGGTATTCACTAACCGCTACGCTCTTTCTCGGGCATCGTCTTTGGCGGAACGCCCAGATTTTCTTCAACCCCGAGGTCATCCAAAGCATCGAGATGTCCGAGCTGCACGGCCTCGGCGGCTTGACCAATGGCGAGAACCAGAAAACCGGCGGTCCCACTCCTCACGTCTACAGCGCTCGCCTCTTCGTGCGCCAAACCATTGCGCTGGGCGAGACCAGCTCTGTGGTCGAGGCGGCGCCGAATCAGTTCCCCGTCGAGGTGCCCACGCACCGGCTGGTGGTCACGGCGGGACAGATGGCCCTCATCGACATCTTCGACAACAACGCCTTTTCGCACGACTCACGCACGCAGTTCCTGAATTGGGCGCTCCTGGCGCAGGGAGCATCTGACTTCGCTGCCGATGCTCGTGGCTACACCTGGGGCTTGGCCGTCGAGTACTATCGCGACGATTGGGCCTTTCGGCTCGGTCACTTCGCCCAACCCAAAGAGTCGAACGGCTTAGCGCTCGATTTCCGCCTCTGGAAACACTTCGGCACCAATGCCGAGATCGAGCATGACCATGTGCTCGGCGGACGGCCGGGCAAGCTACGCTTCATGACGTTCGCGAATGTCGCGACCATGGGTGGCTTCAGCGACGCGCTGGCGTTCGCGGGCCCCCACGGCGGGACGCCCGATGTTGCGGACGTCCGACGAGACCGCGCCAAGCTAGGCTGGGGTCTCGGCTTCGAGCAGTACCTGACCCTCGACGTGGGCGTCTTCGGCCGCATCAGTTGGAATGACGGCCGGACCGAGACGTATGCCTTCGCGGAGATCGACCGGTCGGCTACGGCGGGCGCTATCACGCGCGGGCGGCTTTGGTACCGCCCGAACGACACGCTCGGGGTGGCGTACGTCGTGGACGCGCTCTCTGCCGCTCATCGCGATTACCTTGCCGCCGGGGGCCTCGGCAATTTCATCGGAGACGGTCAGTTGAGCTATGGCTTCGAGCGTGTGCTGGAAGCGTACTATTCCTTCAACGCCTTTTCCGGTCTCTGGATTTCCGCGGACGGCCAGTACATCACCAATCCCGGCTACAATACCAGCCGCGGCCCCGTGGCTGTCTTCGCGTTTCGTCTTCATGGGGAGTACTGACGCTCTCGCTTTGGGATCGGCCCTGCTGGAATTCGCTAGAGAGGCTACGGTATTCCGGGGGGACAAGACCAAGCAAGACCACTCACGTTGTCGTTCCACTCGCAGTAGCACGAAAGTGAAAACGGAGTGCCGCCAGCTCC
>CAZTTW010000482.1:0-4408 GCA_964616265.1 uncultured Myxococcales bacterium
ACTTGTACCTGATGTGGAGGTGTGAGAAGGGCTTCTTGCGGAGGATGGTACTTCTCCTGGGTCTTGTGGGTTGTCTGGTCGGGACAGCAATGTCCATGTCGCGCGGAGGCATGATCGCGCTGGTGGTTGAGGTAGGGCTGATCGTCCTTCTGGGCATGGAAGGTCGGCGACGATTGTGGCTCCTGCCGCTTATCGGCATTCTGGGCGTCGCCGCTGTCGGCTATCAGTACGCTCGCCGCGCCGCCAACCAAGGGAACTACACGTCGGAGGATGCCGAGAACAGCCGAATGGAACTGTGGAAGGCGGGTGGGCGGATGTTCGTAGCCAATCCTTTACTTGGTGTGGGCAGTCGGTGTTTCCCCGAATATGGCTGGCAGTACTATGAACTAAGCCATGACCAGAGGGGCAAGGTCTCGCACAACACATACATAGAAGTCGTATCGACGTCAGGACTTCTTGGCTTCGTTTCGTTCATGATGATGAACTGGCGGCTGATCCAAGACTTGAGGCGCGCACGTCGACGTGGCTCCCCCAGTCGCCTTGTTGATGCCATAGCACGCGCAACCCTGATCGGAATCTATGCTATGGCAATTCGCGCTTTCTTGGATGCCAAGCCGCATGATTGGGCCTTCTACTCCTTCGCTGCCATCGGCACAGCTTGCTGTCGCCTCCGTGACCATTCCGAGCAGACCTCCGACGTTGGCGCCGCGGAAGGGACAACGATGGCGGTAGCTCGGCGCCCCCAGATGGGACCGGCGGGGCCCTACTCCGATAGGCGCCTGGCAGGTTCGTACTCGAAGGTGCCGCCCGGAGGGCGCCTGACCTGACCGACTCTTGCTAGCTTAGTGTGCTCCGGCCTTCAACAGCTGCCAGGTGAGACCCTCCGGTCTACCGACCGTTGTTACGCCAATCCGGCGGAGCTCGAACATTTCGGAAGAACGCGCCGATCCGAAATTCGTGGACAATGCCGCTTGGAAGTGCGAACGGCAAAGCTCGATGATCGCCGGCGTGCGGTCTTCCTTCCTTCCGTTCGGGTAGCAAAACACCGGGCTACACCGGCCAATTTCGTTTTCGATGTGTCGCCGGCTTTCCAGGATCTCCTCACGTGCCTGCTCAAAGGGGAGGCGGGACAGGATCGGATGGTTGACCGTGTGGGCGCCTATCTCGAAGCCGGCCGAGGCCAGTGAGCGGGCTTCGTCCCAGCTCATGAGTTTCTCGTCGGGGCCCGGGGGTGGAAGCCCAAGGTTCGAGGCCATTGACGTCAGCTCCTGCACGAGAGCCTCCGCCTGTGACAACGGAAGGCGCTTGAGCGCACGCTTGGCTGCCAGGAAACCGACGGATGCTTGCGCGGCGCTGCCCAACTCGATCCGTTGTCCCGCGACCTGGACAAACGCCCGGCTTCCGACAAGGGTTCGCACGGCTCGATCCATCTGGTCGGTCCAGAAACAACGGTCAGTGTCGACATAGCCGGTCGCCAGAAAGAACGTTGCAGGAAGATGATGGTCGAGGAGAGCCGGCGCCGCCCGGGTCACATTGTTGCGGAAGCCATCGTCGAAGGTGATGGCGACGGTCCCGGCCAGGTTTTCTCCACGGCGCAGACCATCGATCATCTCGGAGAGCGCAATCACCCGACACATCGAGGCCAGCGTGCGAAGCTGGGCAACGAACAGGTCCAGCGGAAGGTGATTGTGCTCGCTACCGAGCCAATGGGGCTCGTCGTCGCTGAGCACGCCATGGTACATGAGGATGACCGGCTCGCGGCGTGCCCAGTAGGCTCGCAGCCACGACGCCGGGACGGCAGTGATGGCTCGCTTCAGCCACGAGCGCCAGGAGGCCTTGTCAAAAAGCACTTGCCTTGTACTCCCGTCGCGCGGCGCCTGGATTCTCGCCACCAAGCAAGCCGTCTGTTGAGCTAGGTTGGATCATGGGCACGAGGGGGAAGCGTCAGCCGGCGCGCGGCTGCCAGGTCGCCATCGTCTCGCCACGGACGAACTTCGCGAACGCCAAGGCGAAGGCCGCGTTGCTGACGATGAGGTAGGTGGGGACCACGGTGAGCGCGCCCAGCGGCCCTGGCAACTTCTTGCGCAAGCCCAGGACAGCAAGCATATAAACGAGCACCTCGGCCGCGAAGAGTGCCAGGTAGACAGGAGAGTCGGTGGCGAGCACGGCATTCGCGACGAATGCGAGGGGCATGAACGCGAATGCCCCGTAGCGCAGCACCTTGTGCGAGAGGATACGGAAGGCCGCTCCAGGGAACCGCCACGGGTTCATGAGGTGCCGCATGTACGAAAGCCCCTGCAACGCCCGAAGCGCGACCCGAACGCGCATCCGGAACTCCGATCCGATCTCTTGGTTGGCGACCTCGCTCGCCCCAACCCGTTCGTCGTAGACAACCCGGTGGCAGGTGCTGATGACATGGAGAGGAAGGATGAGATCGGTGATGAGTTTGCCTGGGATGTCGACGTAGAGGGACTTTCGGATCGCGTCTACACCTCCGTTCACCCCGATGATCGATCCGACGCGCGACTCGAGGGTCCGGATCGTGTTCTCATACCTCATGTACGCGTTGTTGCCGGCGCCGCTTGCGCTGCCGACGGCCGCGACAAAGCGAAGATTTCCGGTCACGTAGCCGACTTCTGGATCGGAGAAATTTTCGACCATCTTGCGAATACCGTCGGGCGCGAAGAGTGAGTTCGCGTCGGAGAAGACGATGATCTCGCCTCGCGCATATTTGACGGCCTCATTCAGTGCTGCGGCCTTCCCCTGTCGCGGTCCGCGGCGCAGCAGCTCGACACCGCGGCTCGCGAACCCCTCGACGACCTCGTCAGTGCCGTCGGTCGAGCCGTCGGAGACCACGAGGATCTGGAGCAGCTCGGCCGGATAGTCCTGTTCGAGCTTGTTGGTGATGGTCGCACCGATACAGGTGACCTCGTTGTACGCCGGGATGAGAACAGTGACGGACGGAAGCCACGGGCGACGCTGAACCGGCCGCGGCCGCACGCAACCGATCATCCAGACCAGCGTCGGATAGCCCAAGTAGGGGTATACGATCGCCGCGCAGCAGATCCAAAAGACGATGGCTACGGCGGTCACGATGGCTGGCCTTCGGTCGAGGTAGTCTGTTGCAAGCGATTCCCGATGTCGAAGCTATGGTTCTCGTTCAACATCTTCAGCAGGCGAGTCCTGACCACCGGTGAGGGTCTCGAAACGCGCTCGATGCGACATTGGCGTGTGCATGGACCGCGGGCACGCACGCTAGAGTTCCGGTTCCCGCGAAATCGACTGCCGAAGCGATGCCAACGACTCCGTTCGGCGCCCTTGCGTCCCTCCCAAAGCCGGTCGAAGGCAGGACTAAGGCGGGGGCACCTAGGATACGACACGACGGAGATCTCGTACCAGCCTGCGCTCGCTGTTGCAAGCGTCGTGAAATCGCAGTAGTCCTTCGCGCGTGCCGACGCGTTGTGCATCTTCGCAGCGTGTGCCGCCTCCATTACAGTCGCTTGCCGGCTCCGGATCCCACCTCTTGCGATGACACCAGCCGCCGGACTCTGATTCAGTACCATAGTCCCGCGACAAGCGCCGGTGACCGATCAGTACTAACATCTCGGATCATGAGTTCACGACGGGGAATAGCCGCGGTATTCGCGGCCTGCGCGCTCGTGCTAGGCAGTTGTGGAGGGAGTCATTCAGTCACGGGCAGTGGCGGGGCCAACGGCACCGGCGGCGTGCCCAGCACTGGCGGTGCCCTCGGCGCTGGCGGTGCGCCTGGCACCGGCGGTACGAGTAAGGGGAGCGGCGGAGGAGGTGGCGGGACCGGACCCGGCCCGGTTGCTGGCTCGGTGCTTTTCTTCTCCGACCTGACGAGCGGGCCCAATCAGGGCGGGCAGAGCGACAAGGGTGCGTTCGTGACCATCTGGGGCAACGGATTCGGCAGCAGCCAAGGGACTTCCACCGTGACGATCGGTGGTGGCGCCGCGGACAACTACCCGGTCTGGACCAACACGAAGATCACGTTCCAGCTGGGCGCCAGCGCGGCCTCGGGGAACATCGTCGTCCACGTCGCCGGCAAGAGCGACAGCAACGGTCTGCCGTTCACCGTGCGGGCGGGAAACATCTACTTCGTCACGTCGACCGGAAGCGACTCCGCCGCGGGGACCTTCACCGCCCCATGGAAAACGATCCCCAAGGCCAAGAACACCATCGCGGCGGGCGACATCGCCTACCTGGGCGTCAAGGCCGGAGACTCAGTCTCGCAGACCGCCGTCGATTCGACAGCCTCCTACAAGTGCGCGCTCGGCATGAGTTCGAACGGTGCTGCTAATTCGGGCACGGCCAGCGCGCCCAAGGCCTTGGTCGGCTATCCGGGCGCCACGGCGACTATCGGGGCCGAGTCGGGGCTCGAGCGCGG